>NZ_QXDL01000219.1:0-6335 GCF_003574345.1 Calidithermus terrae | reverse complement strand
GCCGCCCCCAGCCCGCAGCGCAGCAGGGGGTTGACGCTCTGGCTCACCGCCCCCGCGCTGGCGGCGATCCAGGAGGTGATGGAGAGGTTGAGCACCATGGTCTGCACCTGCTTGATGCCCTTGCCCTCGTTCTTGAGCGAGGCGATGATGGCCTGGTTGGCCGAGTTGAGGAACACGTCCTTGTACAGCGACTTCAGCCCCTGGTGCAGCGGAAGCTCGGGGGCGGTGGGCTCCTCGACGGTCACGGTCTTGCTGGCGGTGACGTAGCCGCCGGTGGCGGGGTCGGTGGTGACGTAGGAGATCTCCTTGGGCTTGTGCTGGCTGCTGAGCGTGCAGGGGTAGCTGTGCCGGCTCGCCTCGGTGCAGCCGTTGTGCTGCGGGGGGATGACCAGGGTCTGCCAGGCCGCGCCCACCAGCACCAGCCGGACCAGGGCCAGCGCCGGGCTCAGCCGGCCCAGCTTGGCCTGCCAGAAGGTGGCGGCCACCCCCAGCACCAGCAGCACCAGCCCGAAGTTGTACAGCAGCACCGGCACCTTGTACTCGCGCAGCTTGCGCCCGTAGAAGGGCAGCCAGCGGTCGGTGTCGGGGAAGTATTCGCTGTAGCGGGCGGGGTCGGCCAGGGCCTGCACGATGGAGAGGCCCTGCTCGAGGGTGAACTGCTCGGGGGGCTGGGGCAGGGGTTGGGCCCAGGCCAGTGGGGCCAGCGCAAACAGGCCGAGCAGGCCCCACGCCCGCAGGACGCGCGCGCGCAGCATCAATAGACCTCCTCCATGGTCTTTTGGGTCTCGCTCAGCTCGGCGGGCATGCGGTACATGCCCTCCAGCGTGGCGCTGGTGGCGGCGAGCTGCCGGACGAAGGCCTCGGCCGCGGCGCGGGAGGCGTCCTCGACCCCCTCGAGCTGCCGCATGGCCTGGTGGACGAGCAGCTTGGTCTGGGCGGCGAGGATCTGGTTGGTGGCGGCCTGCGCCAGGATCTGCTCCTTGGCCAGCCGCACCAGCCGGTCCTCCGAGGTCAGCTGCATCTTGAGCGCGTCGATCTGCAGCGCGCCCATCTCCACCAGCACTCCCCGCACGCTGGCCTCCGCGCGGATGGCGCGCTCGCGGGCGGAGGCCACCGGCTCGGCCTTGGCCGCGAGGTCGGTGGTCACCCCGGCCAGGGCCTGGGCCACGCGCGAGAGTTGGGGGGCGTGTTCCTCGGCCTGGGCCACCTGGTTACGCAGCGCCTGGCGGGTGCTCTCGGCCTCCTGGGCCTGCCCCACCGCGGCGACGTTGGTGGCCTGCAGCGCCCCCACCAGCGCCCCCGCCTTCTGGCGGGCCTCCTCGCGCCGCTCGGCCTCGCCCTGCGCCGTGAGCGTGAGGCCCCCCTGGGGGAAGAGCTCCATCAGCCAGGAGGAGCTGGCGCGGTAGGCGCTGCGCCGCACCTGACGCTCGACGGCCGCCACGGTGTCGGCCAGCCAGTCCTCCGCCGCCTGCAGCCCGCTGGCGACGGCCTTGACGTTGTCCATGCCGATGGCCCCCGCCACCCAGCTGTTGAGCTGGTTGGCCACCGCGTTGCCCAGCAGGCCCAGGAAGTCGTTGAGGATGCTGTTCGCCAGGTTGCCCGCCCGGCTGCCCAGGCTGTTCACCGTGGCGAGCGCCCGGCGGTAGAGGCTGCTCAGCGGGCAGGCGATGGCCCCGATGGGCTTGCCCTCGTGGACCGCGCACACGTTGCCCAGCAGGCGCGAGAGGGGAACCTGCTGCTGGGCGTCCGTGCTCGCGGGCAGCCCCACCGCGTTGTTCAGCAGCCAGGCCAGCACCACCGCGAAGGGGTTGTTCCTGTCGCCGGTCTGGATGGTGCCGACCGTCGGCTCGGCGACGTAGAGGTCGGGGACGGTGAAGAAGGTGAAGTCGGGCGCCTCGACCGCCCGCGCCGGCGAGAGGGTCAGCGCCAGTAGCCAGGGTAGAGTCTTAAACAACCTCGCGCGCATCTTGCTCCTCCTCAAACCAGCGCTTATAGCGCGAAACCTCCGCCCCCGACAGCTCGCCCAGCGCTGCCAGCAGGCTGCCCCGCTCCGCCTCCAGGCGCCGGCGGCGGGCCACGTCGGCGGCGCTGGAGGTGAAGGCCCAGTAGTCGAGCGGGGTCGGCGCGACGCGCAGGATGTCGCCCTGCAGCCGGCTGTCCTCCCGGCGCATCACGTACAGCAGCTCGCTCCACTCCCCGTTGCGCCGCTCGAGGGTGCGCAGCTGGGCGGTGCAGGCCTCGGGCAGGCCCAGCGTCTGCACCACCAGCTCCTCCTGCTCGGGCACCCGCAGGATCATGAACACGCTCGTCGAGTCGAGCACCCCCTGGACGTAGGGCCCCTGGTAGTCGGCGATGCTCTGGGTCATGGTCCACACCCCCGCCCCGTAGCTGCGGGCGCGGCGGTAGAGGTCGGTGACCAGATCGGCCGAGGCCTTGATCTTGAACACCGCGTGGGCCTCGTCGAAGACGACGATCTTGCGGCGGTCGCGGGGGGAGTTGTTGAGCCGGGCGTAGATCAGCTGGGCGATGAGGCTGACGCCCAGCGCCGTCACCCGCACGTCGTCGAAGGCGTCGAAGCCGGCGATGTCGAAGTAGATGACCGGGTTGTCCCCCATGTGGACGTTGGTCTGCCCGTCCAGGAAGCGGCCCATCGCCCCCTGGGTCCACACCGACAGCTCCACCGCCAGCTTGCGGGCGAGGGCCTTCTCCTCCACCCCGATCGAGCGCCCGGCCAGCTGGCCCAGCGCCCCCAGGGTGGACAGCACCTCCGAGAGGGTGATGGGCCGCAGCCGCCACCCGTCCGCCGCCTCCCCGGCCACCCGCTCGCGGGCCGCGCGGTAGGCGGTGCGCACCGCCTCCATCCACAACTGTTCCTTGAGGTGGAGGTCGGGGTCGGAGGCCGCGGCGTTGCCCTTGAGGATGTGGAAGACCCGCTGCAGGAACGTCAGCTTCTCCTCCGAAGGCTCGGTCTCGCCGGGGGGCAGGTCGAACATGTTGAGCGTGACGCCCGCGCCGGGGGCGATGGGGATGGTGGCCCCGCCCGCCAGGCTCACCAGCGGGGCGTAGTCCCCCTTCTTGTCGACCAGGATCAGCTCGAGGTCGCCCTCGGCCATGGCGTCGGAGAGCAAGCTCTGCACGGTGAAGGTCTTGCCCGAGCCCGACGCGCCCAGCACGGCGGTGTTCCAGTTGGTGGCCTTGGGGTCAAAGAGGTCGATGCCCACGAAGGCGCTGAAGCGGTTGGTGGTGAGGCAGGTCGCGCTGTCGAGCTTGGGGCGCACCCAGGGGCCGAAGAAGACCGCGACCTGGGCCGCGTTTTCGGAGAGGGTGGTGAAGGTGGTGTCCTGGCTGCGGCCGCTGAAGGGCAGCAGCAGGCTGAAGGGGTAGGCCAGGTACTCCTGCTGGCGGCGCCAGCGAGCCCCCAGCGTGTCGCCCAGCCGCGGCAGGATGATGCGCTCGATGGCGTCGAGGTGCTCGACGCTCTCCCCGCGCACCAGCAGGCTCGCGCCCCAGCGCAGGAAGTGCTCCCCGCTCTTCTCCTGGCGCTGCAGGGCCTGCAGCAGGTCGCCCACCGCGTTGGCCACGCTCGACTCGGGGGCGCTGGCGGCGTCGGAGCTGAGCTGCCAGGCCTGGCGCTTCTTGTTCTCCAGCCGCTGCAGCAGCGCGCTCTGGGCGGGGTGCTCGAGGTCGAGCACCAGGTAGGCGCGCTCGTTGATGAGCGCGTCGGCCAGCAGGCCGTAGCGGGTGGCGGCGGGCTGGCCGTACATGCTGTACAGCCGCACGTAGTCCTCCCCCAGGTGCAGGTAGTCGCGGGCGAGGTTGTAGATCTCGCTCCGCCCCAGCGCCCGCTTGAGCGTCTGGGGGTCGAGCTCAGGGTCGGCCCGCAGGGTGCGCTCGCTGGCGTAGCGGGGGTCGGGGCGGTAGGGTCCGGGGGGCTCGTGGTCGTTTAAAAAGCGATAGCACAGGCCGAAGACGGCCTGGTCGTCCATCGGCTCGGCCTCGAGGCCCCCCCGGCGCAAGTAGGCCACCAGCGCCGCGCGCAGCTCGCGGGCCTCGGCCAGCGCCTCCTCGAACTCTCCGGGGGAGAAGGGCAGGTAGTGGGCGGCCCGGCCCGCCAGGCCCAGCGCCGCGCGCGCCCGGCCCAGCAGGTAGCCCAGCGCGCTGCCGCCGCCCACCCTCCGCCGGCCGCCGCTGACGAGGAAGTAGACCTTCCAGCTCAGCCGCTGGCCGCGACGGGCCAGCCGTTCCTGCATGCGTGCGCGCTCCTCGGCGAGCATGCGGAACACCGCCCGCCCGTTACCCTTGCGCGCGCGGTAGGCGGCGATCTCCTCGGCGCTGCCCCGGCGCGACTCCACGATCACGCGCAGGCGCTGGTCGGTGGGCACCACGCTCTCCAGCAGCCCGCGCAGCTGCGCCAGGAGGATCTGGCGGTCGCCCGCGCTGCGGAAGAGGTCGGGTCCCACGTCCACGGCCGCCCCGACCTCGAAGCGGCCGTCCTCCAAGAAGCTCACCCCCTGGTGGATCTCCCAGTAGGGCAGCAGCTGGTGCAGGGGTTTGGTGTACATCTGTGGCTCCGTGGCTCCTGTGTTTCCCCTATGGCCCCTCTCTGGCGCGCGAAGCCCCGCCTTGGCGGGGCTCGCGGGCTGGGGCTGCTCGCGCAGGCGGCTCAGGGGACGATCCCCTTCGGGACGCCGCCGCCTCCGGCGGCGGGAGGCCCGTACACCAGCCGGACGATCCCCTATCGGGAGGGCCTGCGGCCCTGCACCGGGGGACGGACGATCCCCTTCGGGACCGGCTGACGCCGGTGCACCGAGGTGATCTGCGCGGGCGCGTCGGGCTCGAGCTCGAGCACCAGCGGCACGTGCTGGCGGTCGCGACCGGGCACGTAGCGCTGGGCCATGGTGACGTTGGCCCGCAGGTGCGCGAGGGCGCGACCGGGGAAGCGGTCACGCAGCAGGGCCGAGAGCCGCAGCACCGCGAAGGCCGCCGCCAGCGAGAGCCCGATGCCCCACCAGCCCCCCTTCAGGCTCTGGTTGAGCTGCATCCCCCCGAAGAGCACCGCGCCCGCCAGGACGATCTGGAAGGGCTGGTAGCCCATGAAGGTGTAGACGCGGTCGAGGTTGGGGTGAGGCAGGGGGTCCATGGCTCAGCTGCCGCAATAGACGGTGGTGTTGCCGCTGGAGTCGATGACGATGCGGTTGTTGCCGGGCGGCTTGGCGGTGGAGTAGTCGATCTGGGTGACCAGCTTCTGCAGGTCGTTGAAGTTGAGCAGCACGATGCCGCCGAGCGCCAGCGTGATCGCCATGGCCTTGCCCGCCCGCGCGTCCCAGGCGAAGTAGCTGACCGCGGCGACGGCGAGGAGGACCACGATGACCAATCGGCCCACCGCCCCGGTGAGGATGTTGATGAACGGGCACAGCGCCGCGCCCGCCTTGTTGCCCACCGCCGTTTCCACGCCACCCTGGGCGAGGGCGGCCCCGGCAGCCAAGAGTCCCAGCAGCGCCAAGAGGAGGATGATCCTTCGGTTCATGCTCATGCATCTCCTTTCGTAAATCACCATATCACAAGCTGCTTTAGAGGAGCAGAGTCTCATGAATGAAAAACCCTATAGGAGCCTCCTGCTAGGATGTTAGCATGGCTGATCCTATCAATCAGCAATATACGAATACCCTCGAGGCCATCCACCAGGCCCTCGGCGGCGAGCTGCCCGAGCCCGGCACCCCGGCCTTCGAGCAGGCCCTGCGCCGCATCCAGCGGGAGCGGCCCGAGCTGCTCGACGCGCTGAAGTCCCTGCGCGACCCCTCGGCGCTGCCGCCCGTCAACCCCACCCACGCCGCCACGCTGCGCGAGTTTCGCGGGGCCGTCCGGCGGGCGCGGGCGGTCGAGCGGGCGCAGGCGTGGCTCAACCGGGTCTTCGGCATCAAGGACCCCCGGCGCGACAAGACCCACTTCAACTTCCGCCTGGTGGCGGTGCTGCTGGGCGGAGCGGTCTTCGCCGCCGGGGCGCTGTGGGCGCTGTGGCCCGACCTCTCGCGGGCCCTGGCCGGGCTGGACCGACCCGGGGCCGCGGGAGGCATGGTGGAAGACCCCCGGGTGGCCACCGCCTCGAGCGCCGAGCCCGGGCCCGCCTCGCCCGTGCAGTTGGCCCAGGACCCCCAAGCCCTCCCGGCCAGGGCTGGGGGCGTTGACGACCCCCTCCGCGACGGCACGGCCGTACACCAGCCGGGCGACCCCCACGCAGACGAGCATGCCGCCGGGCCCGGCGGCATGTCTGCGAGTCCTCTGGCGGGACGGGCGAGCCCGGTGCCCCAGGACGTACCCCTGCCCCCGACCGCGCC
>NZ_QXDL01000218.1:0-6395 GCF_003574345.1 Calidithermus terrae | reverse complement strand
TCCAGCACCTCCAGCAGCTTGTCGATGGTGTGCACCAGCCGGAAGCGGAAGCGCTGGAAGGTGCTCCACCACTCCCGGTCCCAGTGGGTGTGGTGGTAGAGGTGCACCACCCGTTGCCGCTTCTGCGCCGCCACGGCCCCGAGTGGGGGGTGGGGCTGCTGCACAAGCTGCTGTGGATCCTCTACGACGAGGCCAAGCGCTGCAAGCCCGACGCGCTGGTGATGACCCACACCCCCAACCCCTACTTCGCGGGCGTGACCGACATGATCCGGCTCAACGACGTCAACACCGGCGCCGACGTGCTGGCGCAGATGGTCCACCGGGCGAAGGTGGCCCGCGCGGCCTGCCCCCACCTGCTCATCGACACCGACAACTGGCCGATGCCGAGCCTGGGGGCCTGGCGGGAGTACACCCGCCTCCAGCCCGAGCTGGGCATCCCCAGCCTCTACTTCGCCACCCACGTCGATAGCGGCGAAGCCCTCACCCCCGAGGACTACGCGCTGGTGCGCGCGGCCTGGGACCGCCACCGGAAAGGAACGAAGGCATGAGCGAGCAGGCCCCCTCGCCCTCGGCGCCGCAGAAGCGGCAACGGGTGGTGCACCTCTACCACCACACCCACTGGGACCGGGAGTGGTGGAGCACCTTCCAGCGCTTCCGCTTCCGGCTGGTGCACACCATCGACAAGCTGCTGGAGGTGCTGGAGGCCGACCCCGGCTTCGGCCCCTTCGTGCTCGACGGCCAGACCATCGTGCTCAAGGACTACCTCGAGGCCCGCCCCGAGCGGCGCGAAGCGCTGGTGGGCTTCATCCGGGCCGGGCGCATCCACGTGGGGCCCTGGCACGTCCTCCCCGACGAGTTCTTGGTCTCCGCCGAGGCCCATGTGCGCAACCTGCTGCTGGGCGAGCGGGTGGCGCGGGAGCTGGGCGTGGGGCTGAGCCGGGTGGGCTACCTGCCCGACCAGTTCGGCCACGTCGGCCAGATGCCCCAGATCCTGCGGGGCTTCGGCATCGAAAGCGCGGTGGTGTGGCGCGGCTTCGGCGCGCCGCCGCTGGGCAAGGAGGAGGGCGACGCCGAGGCGGGGGTCAACTTCTACGACTTCCCCCGTGCCCGCAACAAGGCCGTCTTCCCCGAGCGCATGCAGAGTGAGTTCTGGTGGGAGGCCCCCGACGGCAGCCGGGTGCTGGGCATCTACCTGCCGCTGGAGTACTACCGCAGCCACTACAAGGTCTTCCCCCGTGACCCCGAGCGCACCCACGACCAGACCGTGGGCCGGGCCAACCGCACGGTCAATTACCTCCAGCACTACGCCGCCACCGACTTCATCTTGGAGCCCATGGGCGGCGACCACCTGCCCGCCGACGAGCGCCTGCCGGGGCTCTTGGAGGCCATCAACGCCCAGGTCGAGGGCTTCGAGTACCGGATGTCCTCGCTCGAGGCCTTCGTCGCCGACGTGAAGACCCAACTGGGGCGCGTCGGCGTGGTGTGGAGGGGGGAGGGGCGGGCTTTCGGGCGCAAGGCCCACCTGCTGCCCGGCGTCCTCAGCGCCCGCATGCACCTCAAGCAGAAGAACCGCGACGCGCAGGCGGCGCTCGAGCGCTACGCCGAGCCGCTGCAGGCCCTGAACTGGCTCCTGGGCGGTCGCTACGAGCACAACTACTTGTGGCTGGCCTGGGAGAAGCTGATCCAGAACCACCCCCACGACTCCATCTGCGGCTGCTCGATCGACCAGGTGCACCGCGAGATGATCCCCCGCTTCGACGAGGCCCAGCAGATCGCCGACCTGCTGGCCTACAGCGCCCAGGAGGAGATCGCCGCGCGGGTGGACTACGGCCCCCTCCCCGAGCGGGCCCAGCCCTTCACCGTCTTCAACCCCCTCTCCTGGACCCGCACCGACGCGGTGCGGCTGCTGCTCAACGCCCACCTGCGCGTCGAGCCCCAGACCTGGGCGCTCAAGGACGCCCAGGGGAACGAGGTCCCCTTCCAGGCGCGCACCGTGGTGCACCCGCTCGAGAAGGCCGAGGCCTTCGGCTGGCTGGGCGTGCCGAGCCAGCCCCCCCACCGCACCGACGAGTTCACCGAGGTGAGCTTCGTGGCCCGCGAGGTGCCGGGGCTGGGCTACAGGGCCTACCGCCTCGAGCCCCGCGCCGAGCCCGTCTCGCACTTCCGCCTGCGGCCCTACACCCTCTCGGAGGTCGTGGCCCGCGACAAGGGCAACTGGGAGACCACCGACCTGGCGATGGGGATCGGGCGCATGGAGAACGCCTACCTCGAGGTGACGGTGAGCCCCAAGGACGGCTCGCTGACGCTGCGCGACAAGGAGACCGGCCACGTCTACGAGGGCCTGGGCGTCTTCGAGGACGGCGGCGACGCCGGCGACACCTACAACTACTCCTTCCCCATCGGCGACCAGGTGCTCTCCACGCGCGACGTGCCCCCCCGCCTGAGCTGGCTCGAGCTCGGCAGCAGCCGCTCGACGCTGCGGGTGACGTGGCGTTGGAGCCTGCCCGCCGGCCTGAGCGAGGACCGCAACTCGAGGAGCCCCGACCACGTGCCCTTCGAGCTGCACTCCGACGTCACCCTCCACGCCGGGGTGAAGCGGGTGGACGTCCGCACCCACTTCACCAACACCGCCAAAGACCACCGCCTGCGGGTGCTGTTCCCGCTGGGTAGGGCGGTGAAGGCCTCGAGCGCCGAGGGCCACTTCCACGTGGTCGAGCGGCCCGTGGGCCTCCCCGAGGGCGAGCGCGGCAGCGGCGAGCCCGCCGTGCACGAGCACCCCCAGCAGACCTTCGTCAGCGTCTCGGACGGCACCCGCGGCCTCACCCTCGCCAACCGGGGCCTGCCCGAGTTCAGCGTCAGCGAGCGCGGGGAGGTCGCCCTCACGCTGCTGCGGGCGGTGGGCTGGCTCTCGCGCGAGGACTTCCTGAGCCGGGTGGGCGGGGCCGGGCCCACCGCCGCCACCCCCGAGGCCCAGATGCTGGGGCCGGTGGTGGCCGAGTACAGCCTGATCCCCCACGCCGGGACCTGGGCCGAGGCCAAAAGCTACCGCGCCGCCCACGACTTCAACGCCCCGCTCTCGGCGGTCCCGGCCGTCAGCCAGGTCGTCCCGCTGCGCAACCGGCACCTGAGCCTGACGGGCGAGCTGCCCCCGGCGGGCCAGTTCGTCGCGCTCGAGGGCGACCTGCTGCTCTCGGCGCTGAAGAAGGCCGAGCGCTCCGAGCACCTGATCCTGCGCTTCGTCAACCTGAGCGCCCGGCCCGCCGAGGCCCGGCTGCGCTTCCACCTCCCGGTGCTGCGGGCCTTCCGCGCCAACCTGCGCGAGGAGCTGGGCGAGGAATTGCGGCTCGAGGAGGGCACCCTGCGGCTGGAGGGGGGACCCTGGGAGGTCTTGACGCTGGCGCTCGAGCCCGAGCGCACGAGGGGGGAGCCATGAAAAAGACCCTGGCCCTGCTGCACACCACCCCGGTCACGGTGGCCTCGATGAAGGAGCTGGCCGCCCGGCTGGCCCCCGGGGTGCGACTGGTCAACATCCTCGACGACAGCCTCCTGGCCGACGCCATCGCCGCCGGGGGGGTCACGGAGGCGGTGCGGGGGCGGCTGGAGAGCTACGTCGAGCAGGCCGTGAAGGCCGGGGCCGACGCGGTGATGTGCTGCTGCTCCTCGGTGGGCGAGGTCATCGACGCGGCCCGCGCCCGCACGCCCGTGCCGCTGCTGCGCATCGACCGCCCCATGGCCCGGGAGGCCGTGCGGCTGGGGCACAGGGTCGGGGTGATGGCGACGGTCAAGACCACCCTCGAGCCCACCGCCCGCCTGGTCGAGGCCGAGGCGAGGGCCGCGGGCAAGGCCGTGGAGCTGAGGACCGTGCTGGTGGAGGGTGCTTTCGAGGCCCTGCAGCAGGGCGAGGGGGCCGAGCACGACCGGCGGGTGGTGGCGGCCTTGGAAAAACTGCTGGGCGAGGTGGACGTGGTGGTGCTGGCCCAGGCCAGCATGGCCCGCCTGCTCGCCAACCTGGCCCAGCCGCCCCGGGTGCCGGTGCTCTCCAGCCCCGCCTCGGGCCTGGGCGCCGCGCTCGAGGCGCTGGGGCAGGAGGTGCCGCGGTGAAGCTGCCCGGCGCCCTCACCCTCTCCGAGCTGCTCCCGGTGGCTCAGGCCGGCGGTTTTGCGGTGGCGGCCTTCTCGGTGCGCTACCTGGCCTGCATCCGCCCGGTGGTGGAGGCCGCTGTCGAGGCCGACTCCCCTTTGATCGTGGAGATCAGCCAGCGCGAGCTGGGCTGGTTCGCCGTCACGCCGCGCGCGTTCCGCGACGCGCTCGAGCGGGCCCTCCAGGGCGCCGGCGCCGACCTGCCCTTCGCCTTGCACCTCGACCACACCTGGGAGCTCCCGGTGATCGAGGCGGCGGTCGAGGCCGGCTTCTCCAGCGTGATGATCGACGCCTCGGCCCTGCCCTTCGAGGAGAACGTGGCCCTCACGCGGCGGGTGGTGGAGTACGCCCACCGCCACGGGGTGAGCGTGGAGGCCGAGCTGGGCAGGCTCACCACCACCGACAAGCTCGAGCCGGAGGGCGACGAGGCGATGTACACGGTGCCGGAGGAGGCGCGGGAGTTCGTGCGCCGCACCGGCTGCGACGCGCTGGCGGTCTCGGTGGGCACCGCCCACGGGGTCTACCCGGTCAAGAACCCCCGCATCGACTTCGAGCGCCTCGCCGCCATCCGCGCCCTGCTGCCCGGCACCCCCATCGTGCTGCACGGGGGCTCGGGGCTGCCGGAGGAGACGGTGCACCGCGCCATCCGGCTGCCGGGCGGGGGCATCTCCAAGATGAACGTCGCCACCGACCTCGAGAACGCCCTGCTGGGGGCGATGGGCGGCCTCAAGCGCATGACCAGCGCCGAGCTCGACGCCCTCCCCGGGGAGCTGCGGGCGCTTGGGCTCGAGGCCGTCCGGCGAGAAGCCCGGGACAAGATCGAGCGCTTCGTGCTCTCGGCGGGCCGGGCCAGCGCCTACCGGCCGGGGGTGGAGGGCTAAGTGCGCCACTCGCTCGCGGGCGACGGCTGGCAGGTGGCGGAGTCGGTCAGCGAGGACTGGCGCTTCCGCCGCCTGCACCTGGGCGCCGAGGAGGCGGTGGGGGCCTTCGCCCGCACCCGCTGGATACCGGCCCAGGTGCCCGGCTCGGTGCACTGGGACCTGCTGCGGGCCGGGCTGATCCCCGACCCCTACTCCGGGGAGAACAGCAAGCTCGTCGAGTGGGTGCCCCAGCGGCAGTGGGTCTACCGCAAGCGGGTGCGCGTGCCCCCGGGGCTGCAGGGCCGGCCGCTGTGGCTGTGCTTCGGCGGGGCGGACTACGCCGCCGAGGTCTACTGGGACGGCGAGCGGCTGGGGAGGGTGGAGGGGCTCTACTCCCCGTGCCGCTTCCGCCTCGAGAGCCCCGGCGCGGAGCACCTGCTGGTGGTGGCGCTCGAGGAGGCCCCGCCCGAGCCCGCCCAGCTCGGGCGCACCAGCGCGACCCGCACCCTCAAGCCCCGCATGGGCTACGGCTGGGACTTCGGCACCCGGCTCGTCCACGTGGGGCTGTGGCGGGAGGTGTGGCTCGAGCCCGTCCTCCCCGGCGAGGTCCGCGCGGTCTACGCGCACGCCGAGCTGGCCCAGGGCAACACCCTGGCCCGCCTGCGCTTCGCGGCGCGGCTGGAGGGGGCGACGCGGGCCGGCCTCCGCGTGAGCCTGGCCGACCCCGAGGGCAGGGTGGTGGCCGAACGCCGCCTGGACCCGCTCGAGCGGCGGGAGGGGGTGCTCGAGGTCCCCGAGCCCCGGCTGTGGTGGCCCCACGGCTGGGGCGAGCAGCCCCTCTACACCCTGCGCGTGGCGTGGGGCGAGTCGGCGTGGCAGCGCCGCGTGGGCCTGCGCGAGGTGACCCTCACCCCCAACGCCGGGCGCACCGACGCCCTGCCCTACACCTTCACCGTCAACGGGCAGCCGGTCTTCGCCCGGGGCTTCAACTGGGTCACCCCCGACCTGATGTACGGGCGTCCCGGCCTCGCCGAGCGCTACCGCCACCTGCTGGGCCTGGCCCGCGGCGCGGGGGCCAATTTGATCCGGGTCAACGGGGTGAGCCCGCCCGAGCGCGAGCTGTTCTACGACCTCTGCGACGAGCTGGGCCTGCTGGTGTGGCAGGAGTTCACCCTCAGCTCCTCCGGCACCGACAACCTGCCCCCCACCGACGCGGCGTTTTTGCGGCGGCTCGAGGCCGAGCTCCCCGCCCTCATCGAGCAGAGGCGCCACCACGCCTGCCTGGCGGTGTGGGGCGGGGGCAACGAGCTCTCGGGCGGGGACAAGCGCCCCCTCGACGCCGCCCACCCCACCCTGGCCCGCATCCGCGACCTGGTGGCCGAGCACGACCCCCAC
>NZ_QXDL01000217.1:0-6413 GCF_003574345.1 Calidithermus terrae | reverse complement strand
GGCGTGGGGAAGGCGTCGGGGGGTGGCAAGGAGGCCAGCACCCGCTCCTCGAGCCCCTGTGGCAGCGGCTCGGGGGGCAGGGCCAAGGCCAGGTCGGCGGCGGCGGCCTGCAACTCCCGTAGCTCGGCCTGGAGCTGGGGGGAAGCCCCCAGGGCCTCCTCCACCCGGGCCCGCTCCTCCGCGGAGAGCGCGTCCAGGGCGTACAGCGGCAGGAGCTCGCGGGCTTCGTCAGGCTTCACCCAGCACCTCCCTCAGCTTCTCCAGCGCGCGGCGGGCGCGGGTCTTGAGCGTCCCCAGCGGGATCCCCAGGCGCTCGGCGGCCTCGCCGTGGGCGTAGCCCTGGTAGTAGAGCACCTCGATGACGCGGCGCTCGTCGGGCGAGAGGGCGGCCAGAGCCCGCTGGATGCGGACGCGGTCCAGGGCGCCCCCCTCGTCGAGGCCCGGGCCCGGCAGGTCGAAGGCCTCGGGCTCCTCCTCGTCGTGGGCGGGCTCGAGGGCTTTGGGGCGGGCCGCGTCCCGGCGCACCAGGTCCACCGCCATGTGGTGGGCCACCGCCAGCAGCCAGCTGCGGGCCTGGGTTTTGCGGGGGTCGAAGCTGGCCGCCCCCCGCCAGATGCGCTGAAACACCTCCTGCACACAGTCCTCCCGTGCCGCCGCGTCCAGGCCCATGCGCTTGGCCAGGGCCAGCACCGACCCCGCGTACCGCCGGTAGAGCCACCGTAGCGCCTCCTCGTCCCCGCGGGCCACCAGGGCCAGCAGAGCTTCGTCGGAGAAGTGCTCGAGGCTCATGCGGGCACACTTTACCATACGTAGTGCCCTTTCCCGGCGGATTGGAACAGGCTCCGGCGGCGTTACCGCGAGGGGTTAAGTTAAGCGCTTTTGAAGTTTCTCGAAAAACCCTCCCATTTCAAATCTAAGCTTTACCTGGCTCGCGTACCGTGAGATCGGAGGTGAACGATGCGAAAGACATTCGGAATCGTCGGATTGCTGGCCCTCACCCTGGCCCTGGGCGCTTGCACCCAGACCACCACGGCCACCTACAAGAGCGAGCTCAGGGGGCAGAACGAGAACCCGCCCGTCGTCACCAGCGCCACGGGCACGGCCACCGCCACCCTCCGGGCGGACGGCACGCTGGTGATCAACGGCAGCTTCAAGGACCTCAGCTCCCAGCTCGCCACCGCGGTCGGGGGCGGGGTACACCTGCACATCGGCGCTCCCGGCGTCAACGGCGAAGTGGTGAGTGCCCTGAGCGTCCAGGCCGCCTCCGACCTGCTCAGCGGCACCTTCAGCGGCGAGGTCAAGCTCGACGCCGAGGAGAAGGCCGCGCTCGAGGCCGGCAACCTCTACATCAACGTGCACAGCGTCACCCACACCAGCGGCGAGATCCGCGGCCAGTTGGTGAAGCAGTAAGCCCGGCCAAACCCGGAACCCGGCCCCCAAGGCCGGGTTCTCCCTCTGGGTAACCCCCGCGGCTCAGCGCGAGGCCCGGGCGAAGACGTAGGCCTGGGGGTCTACGGCCAGGCCGTAGCGGAACACCGAGTAGTGCAGGTGGGGGCCGGTGGAGCGGCCGGTGGAGCCCACCTGGCCGAGCACCTGGCCCATGCGAACGCGCTGGCCCTGGCCCACGGCGAGGCTCGAGAGGTGGCCGTAGAGGGTGCGGTAGCCGTTGTTGTGGTCGAGCAGCACCATCAGGCCGAAGACGGGGTTCCAGCCCGCCTCCTCCACCACGCCCTGGGCGGTGGCGTAGACCGGGGTGCCGGCCGGGGCGGCGAGGTCGAGGCCGTTGTGGAACTCGAGGTTCCCCCCGCCGAAGGGGTTGCCGCGGTAGCCGAAGAGCGAGGTCACCCGGCTCGCCACCCGCAGCGGCGTGCCGCGGGGCTCGGTGAGGAGGATCTCGTCGGGGAGGGCGTTGGCGATGGACTGCTCGAGGTTTTCGAGCTCGTAGCTGAAGGCCTCGGCCTGCACCCGCAGCTCGATGAGCAGGTCGCCGAGCTCCACCGGCTCCCCGGCGCCGCCCCTGGGCTCCTTGGGGTCCTGCGGGCGCGGCGGGACGCTGGCGGGGTCGGGGAGGAGGCGCACCTTGGGCAGCCCGTTCTTGCTGCGCAGGCGGTTGATCTCCCCTTCCAGCGCCTGCAGGCTCTGGCGCATCTGCACGACCTCCAGGGCGTAGGCCTCGTTGCGGCTCTGCTCGGCGCGCAGCTCGAGCTGCAGCTTGCGGGCCTGCTGCATGAGCTGCTCAAGGCGCGCGTCCTGCTGCCCGGAGCGGCCCAGGCTGAGTCCGAGGTAGAGCACCATCCCGATCAGGAGGCCCCACCCCAGCACGAAGGCCCAAAGCGGCAGGCTGACTCCCTTGGAGAGCCACTGCACGGGGCTGGAGCGGGGGCGCGAGAGGCGCATCGCCCTACTTTACCGGTCGCCCCGCGTTGCCCGCGTGACGGACGAACCACCCTAGCCGGTGTTAAAGCCCCCTTCACCTTCGCCCGCGGCGTTCCCTGGAGCCAAAGCAGGCCGTCCGTGGGTTAGAATCGTCTCGAGCCGGGGCACGAACCCACGCTTTTGGGCCGGGGTGCTGGAAATCCGTGGGGCGTAGGGCTAGACTGACGCCATGCGGGCCCGGTCCTACCTCTTCACCCTCTACATGGAACACCTCTACCCGGAAAACCGGGCCTGGGTGGGGGACCTCATCCGCTGGATGGAACTTTTAGAGTTCTCCGAGCCCGCCGTGCGGGCCGCCGTCTCGCGCAGCGTCAAGCGCGGCTGGATCATCCCCGAGCGCAGCGGCCGCAAGGCCTACTACCGCCTCTCCCCCCGCGTGGCCTGGCAGGTCGAGCAGGTGCGCTCGCGGCTGTACAGCTACGGCGCCCCCTGGGACGGCGAGTGGCGCATCCTGGTCTACGCCGTGCCCGAGGCCAAGCGCACCGTGCGCGACCGCTTCCGCAACGAGCTGGTGCTGCTGGGCTACGGCACCCCCGCCCCCGGGGTGTGGGTCAGCCCCAACGGCAGCCTCGAGGCCGCCCGCGACCTGGTGGGCTTCTACGGCCTGCAGAACTACGTCGAGCTCTTCCAGGGCCAGCGCTTCTCCAGCACCGACCCCGTCGAGCTCATCGAGAAGTCCTTCGACCTCAAGGCCGCCCAGGTGCGCTACCGCGCCTTCCTGGCCCAGCCCGAGCCCAAAGCCCAGACCCCCGAGGAGGCCTTCGTCGAGCTCACCCGCCTGGTCCACGAGGCCCGCAAGCTGCTCTTCCTCGACCCCGGCCTGCCCCCCGAGCTCACCCCCTCCGGCTTCCTGGGCCAGCGGGCTAAGGAGCGCTTCCTCGAGCTCTACCAGGCCCTCTCCCGCAAGGCCAGGCCGCTGCTGGCGAGCGCGGCGGATTAGCCCAAAAGCGCAGGCCCAGCACCAGCAACAGGAGCAGCGTAGCCATCAGGACGACCCAGCCCAAGCAGCGGGTGTGCCGGTGGTCCAGCCCGTACCGCTCAGGAGGGCCGACCCCCCGCCCGCCGGGCGTATTCCTCCTTGATCCTCTCCCACACCTCGGGGAGGTAGCGCTCGTCCGCGTAGCCCAGGCCCTCCGACCCCACCCGCGCGGGCTTGAAGCCTCTATGGAAGCCGTGCCGCTCGAAGGCCTCCATGAAACGGCCGGTGGCGTAGTACCTCGCGGGCAGTTGCGGGATGCGGAACAGCCAGAGCCCGCGCACCGCCTCAGGCCGGAAGCGGTAGACCCTCACGTTGGTGACCTCGCCGTTGGGCATGGCAGTCAGCCAACTGGCCTCCGTGTCGAGCGCCTCGGTCGCGAACCTCGTGGTGTGGTGGAGGTAGTACTCACCTGCATCGCTCGGCAAGATCAGGAACTCCGAGGCATCCTGTAATACCCGATTCGGTCAGTTCGTCACCGAACGGCGGCTCCGCCCCGCCTTGGCGGGGCGGCCGACCGAAGGGATACGCTTGCTTCGCCGACCGTCAGGGAGGGGTGTGCTCTGGGGTCCAAAAAGATAACCTCTGGGATCCGGTATAACAAGGGTTCAAAGGCATCCCTGAAGCGCTTGCTGACGGCCAGGACGCCTAGCAGCACGTTGGCATCCGTAACCGGTGCCTCCAGGTGCGCGGGGACAGGGTGGACCTCGAAGCCCTCCCAGCCCTCCGCCAGCGGCTCGACGCCCAGGAACCTCCGCTTCAGCCGGTCTACGGCCTGCAGCCGCTCGGGCATGATGTAGCGGTACGGAGAGCTCTCCTCAGCCCTAAACTCATAGACCTTCACGGTTAAGTCTCCTTCTGGCGAGCCGCCCGTGCGGTAGCGTCACCCCCCGGCCTCACCGCCACACGAAGAGGTACAGGTAGAAGCGCCAGCCGAAGAACAGGAGGTACAGCCCGGCCGCGAAGCCGTCCCCCTCGACCAGCCAGAACATCAGCGCCGGGAAGGCCACGCCGAAGAAGAGCGTGAGCCAGAAGGCCGCGCGGTAGGCCCGGGCGACCCGCCGCGCCAGCGCCGCGCTGGTGTCCCGGTAGCGGTGGTAGAGCCCGCGCAAGGCGTCGACCAGGAAGATGCCAGCCACCGGCATCCAGATGAACGCGAAGCTGAGGTTGTACCACAGCCAGAAGTCGGCGATCAGGCCTTTCATCAGATCGGGTCCATTCTAACAGAAATGATCCCTGGCCAGGGAGGTCAGGGCATACACAGGGGTGCCGTGACCGAGGTGGCGTAGGCGGCAGAGATGCTCAGGGTCGAGGCGTCCGCCTGGCTGCCGCCCGGAAGCACTGTCCGGCCGCTGTACTCCTCGAACACGAACTCGGCGTTGGGCACGGCGGCCTCGAGGATGGGCCGGGCGCTGCCCTCGAGGTCGTCGGTCCGGATCTGCCCGCTGCCTAGGCTAATGCGCTCGGGAACACTCTGCACGAAGACCAGACGGTTGCCCGGCAGGGGCGGGGACAGCACCGCGATGACGGCCGTGCCGGTTTCGTAGTTCGGGTCGTTGCTGCGAGCGCAGTCGAATACCCGGTTGTAGGCGCGAACGGCTTCAGCCGCGAAGCTAACAAAGAGGAAATTGCCGAGGTTCACAACTATGTCTCCCGCCGTATTTAATGTGCTGAACCATCCGGCAGAGATGTTTGTGCCCAACACCCCCCCAACACTCACGAAATACCCCCAAAAAATGCCACTCAGGTCGGTAAGGATATGTGCGGCAGTCGAGGCATACCGGCGCAACCAGATTTTGTAGTCGCCCAACTGTTGGGCGCAACTGTTACAGCCACTCGTGGATGCCACGACCGTCGGCCCCGCTCTGTGGGTGAGCAACCCTAGCGACGACCTGAAGGCAGGGGCAGTGAGGACCGGCTCAAGGGCAGCGGCCAATTGCTCGGTAGTGGCACTTCTCACGCCGGTGACACGGGTGGTGCGGTTCTCCAGCAGGTTGGTCACGTCCGCCAGGTCGTTGTGCAGGTCGAAGGCGTAGCGCAGCGCGCCCATCACCCGCCCGCTCTCCACAGCGGCATTGACCAGGACAAACTCATAGATCGAGTCGGCGCGGAGGGGCTCGGGGACGAAGAGGGAGTAGTCACCCTGGCCGGAGGTGGAGGCCAGCGCCTCGGCAAGGTTGAAGCGCAAGCCGAGCGCCGAGACCGTCGGCAGGGCCAGCACCTTCTGCCAGGCTTGCTGCACCGCCGAACCCGAGAAGGGCACGAGGTAAGGCTGGGACTGCGGCGGGGTCACCTCGAGGGTCAGGCTCCGGGTAGCGGCGCCTCCCCTGCCGTCACTGGCCGTCAGGGCCACCGTGAACGCTCCGGCCGTATCCGGGGTATGGGTGATGGTGTTCGCGCTTCTGCAATCCCCCTGAACCGCCTGCCGGGTGCCGTTGCCCAGATCCATGGTACAGGTCAGGGCGTCACCGTCCGCGTCCGAGGTGATCCACGAGAAGGCCACCGGCTGGCCGACCCCCACAGGGTTAGGATTGGCGGTGAAACTCGAGATCATCGGAGCCGTATTCGCAGGCGGGGAGCCAGCCGGCTTGGCGGTGGCTACCACGTCGATGACGAAGAAGGAATCCCCGCCGGTGAAGGCGATGCGGTCGGGGTCGCCGACTGGGGAGGAGAAGGTCACCCGCACCGAGCTGGCGCTGCCGGGCACGCCCTGCAGGGTGAGGGTGTCGATGCGCAGCTCGTCGCCGACGTTGTGGTTGCGGTAGGTCTGCTCGAGCGCCACCCCTCCGGCCTCGGCCCGCACCACCATCACCCGCTCGTCGGGCTCGGGCGCAGCGTCGGCCAGGATGAAGCTCACGTCCACCGCCCGGCTGGACGGGGCTGAGGGGAGGGGTAGGTCGAGGGAGTAGGTCACCCGGTCCTGGCCCCACCACAAATCGGCGTGGGGGGCCAGGACCGGGTGACCTACTCCCTCGACCTACCCCTCCCCTCAGCCCCGTCC
>NZ_QXDL01000216.1:0-6495 GCF_003574345.1 Calidithermus terrae | reverse complement strand
CCCACCACCAGCACCACCTCCTCGGGGCCGGCCGCGCGGGGGGCCCAGGGGATGGCCTCGCGGAAGGTGCGCTGGCCGGGCAGTTCCAGCCGCTCCCAGCGCTTGAGCACCTCCGGCTCGACCTTGCCCCACCGGTTGGTGCGCAACGCCACGAGCTCGGCCGGCCCGGCCCAGGTCACGCCGCCCTGGTTGTGCACCTCGAGCTCGAGCACCGTGGGGTAGAGCTCGCGCAGCGGGCGGCTCTTCAGGCGGGCCATCAGGCGGGGCGGGGGGCTCTCCTCCAGGCTCCAGCGGCCGGTGGCCGCGGCGTAGCGCAGCACGTAGGTGCCCGCCCGCCCGGGCGCGAGGCTCCCGCGGCCCCTCCCCTCGCTCCGCAGCACCAGGCGCAGGCCCTCGGGGGTGCGCTGCACCTCGCTCAGCCGGGCGCCGGGGTCTTGCAGCAGGGTGGCCCCGCCCAGCGGGCCGAGCCAACTGTCCAGGCGGCGGGGGTCGCGGCCGCCCTCGAGCCCCGGCAGGCGGCTGGCCCACGGCTGCCAGGTCTCGCGGTTGGTGGGCACGGGCAGCTCGAGGCCGTGCAGCTCGGCCGTGCTGCGGCGCACCACCGCCCCGGAGGGGCCGGAGTAGATGAGGAAGCCGGACAGGTAGTGCAGCCGCTCAACCGGCTCGCCCGGCTTGGCGATGACCACCGGGCCCTTCTGCAGCGGCACCCGCTCGCGCACCCAACTGTCGATGTAGTCGTCGGGCTCGAGGTTGTAGCTGCGCAGCACCTGGCCCTGGCCCAGGTTCCAGACCCCGGCCTGGGCCCCCTTGAGGTGCACCCGCCGGTCCACGGGCGAGAAGTAGATCCCGGGCGCGCGGTTGTAGGCCATGCTGTACTCGCCGCGGAAGCCCTCGGCCAGCCGCTGGGGGTGGATCTGGGGGAACTCGATGTAGGGCTGGTCGTAGCCGGGGGGCGGCGCGTCGCGCAGGCCGTTGACCCAGTAGGCCAGCTCGGGCGTGTCCTCCACCGAGTAGTCGTAGATGCCCTCCGAGCCGGGCTCGCCCTGCGTCGCCTCCACCAGCGTCACCGCCTTCCAGCTCTTCGTCGCCACCCAGGCGGGGTAGTCCCAGTAGGGCACCGCCAGCACCTCCTGGTCGCCCACCTTGACCCGCGTGCGCATCTCGTGGTTGCCGGCGACGGTGAGCGAGTAGCGCCAGTGGACGGGGTCGTCGGCCTTCCAGCTCATGCGGAAGGCCGAGCGGGTCGTGCGGTAGACCTCGGGGCCGAAGAGGCTCTTCTGGGGCCAGTAGTCGGCGCGCACCACCAGGTCGGCGTACTTGGGGTCGGGGGCGGTGCGGTTGAAGCGGTACCAGGCGAAGGGGGCCTCGAAGTCGGTGTAGGGGGGGAAGGACTTGGAGTTGAAGGAGAAGACCCCCGCGCTCTGGAAGCCCGACCAGGTGGTGCGGAAGGCGTGGGTGTTGAGCTCGTAGACCATGGGGCGGTTCTCGCCGAAGGGGTCGAAGCCCTGCACCACGCTGAGGTAGGGGAAGCTCGGCAGCAGGGGCTCGGCCAGCACGAAGGGAACGGCGGGGTCGGAGCGCACCCCCGCGCCGAAGCGCGAGTAGCCGCGGTCGGCGGAGGCGTCGTTGACGATGCGGGTGGTGTGCCACAGCGGCTCGCCGGGGCGGCTGGGGTTGGCGGCCACGCTGAGCCCGAACATCAGGCCCTGCTGCTCGTCGCTGGGCACGAGGCCCTCGAGGTCGAAGTTGGGCCGCCCGTCGCGCAGCAGCCAGTCCTCGTTCTCGTCGCGCGGCCACAGCTCGATGACCTGCTTGTGGGTGCCGGGGAGGATGTACTGCCCGGCCAGGGCCCGCACCTGGGCGCGCTCGCGCTGGTCTACGACGTAGACGCGCACCCGCGGCCGGTCCACCCGCAGCCCGAAGTCGAGGATCAGGTCGTAGCCGCCCGGGGAGAAGCCGAAGAGGAAGACGTCGCTGTTGGTGCGGCCCCACTGCCACCAGGGCTTGTCCCGCCGGTCCTCGGCCGAGATGGTGTGGCCGCGCGCCACCACCGCCACGTGCAGGGCGAGGCCGTTCCACTGCCCCTCCCAGCGGGCCACGTCGCCCTGGGCCCGCGCCAGCGGGAGGCAGAGGGTCAGGAGCAGCAGGCCCAGGGGGAAAGCCCACCGGGGGCCGGGCTTTGGCAGGGAAGCTCTCCTCATGCGGGCACCGTGTCGAGCTGCATCTGCTCGGCCCAGCCCTCGAGCAGGGCCAGGCTCCAGGTCTGGTAGGCGGCCTGGGTCGAATCTACGCGCGCCTCGGGCAGGCGCTGGCCCAGGCGCTGGCCCAGCGCCTTGAGCTGGGAACGGGCCCAGGGCTCCAGCACGCCGCCCTCGCGCAGCCAGCCCAGCAAGGGGGCCTGGAAGTGGCGCTTGGGGCGGTGCAGCACCTCGCGGGGCAGCTCGGCGAAGCTCTGCTTCATCAGGCCCTTGAGGCCCCCGTCCATCAGGGCCTCGGCGCCCAGCCGCAGCACGCAGTCGAGGAGGTCGAGGTCTTGCAGCGGCACCCGCGCCTCCACGCTCGCGTTCATGCTGGCGCGGTCGAGGCGCTGGTTGTAGTGCTCGGGCACGTTGAACAGCAGGTCCATGCGGGCGGCGAGCTCCACCGGGCGCAGGGGGCGGCCCGCCGGCGAGGGCAGGCGCTGGGCGCGCTCGTGCGCCTCCTCGAGCAGCGCCCGTAGGCCCTCGCCCGCCTGCGAAGCCGGCAGCCCGGCCAGCCGCGCCGCGGTCGCCGCGTCGAAGAGCACCGCCGAGCGCCGGGCGTAGCCCTCGAGGAAGGGCTGGCGCCACACGCTGGCCGCCCCGCGCAGGTTGTCGCGGGCGTCGCCGGGGAGGAAGGGCAGGCTCGAGGCCGCCCGCAGGGCCGGGCCCAGCAGGGGGATGCGGTCGTAGCGCTCGCCCTTCTCCACCGCCTGGTAGGTGGGGTAGCCCATGAACACCTCGTCGCCGCCGTGGCCGGTGAGCACCACGATGACCCCGGCGGCCCGCGCGGCCTGCGAGAGCAGCACCTCCCCGCGGAAGTAGGGCTCGAGCACCGGCTCGTCCATGCGGGCGAGCAGGTCGGCGGGGTCTTGGGCCACCTCGGCGGGGTCGAAGGGGATCTCGTGGTGCTCCAGGCCCAGCTTCTTGGCCTGCGCCGCGGCGAGGTCGGCGTCGAGCTCGGCCTCGGGGCTGCCCCCGCGCAGCGGCCGCAGGCTGAAGGAGGCCAGGGGGCCACCGCGGGCGACCACGTGCGCGATGGCCGAGGAGTCCACCCCGCCCGAGAGGAAGATGCCCACCGGCACGTCGGAGAGCAGTTGCCCCTCCACCGCCCGCTCCACCGCCGCGCGCAGGTCGCCGGGCTCGACGTCGCGGGCTTCCTGCCAGGCGCCGTACTGGATGAAGCCGCTGCGCGGCCGGCGCCCGAAGACCCGCACCTCGCCGGGGCGGAGCTTCTTCACGTCGTCGAGCAGCGAGAAGGGCGCGGGAACGAAGCCCAGCGCGGCGTAGAGCGCCACCCCCTGCGCCGAGAGCCGCCCCCGGCTGTAGGGGCGCAGGGCCCTGAGCTCGGAGGCGAAGTAGACCGAGCCGCCGCGCTCGAGGTAGAGCAGCGGCTTGACCCCCAGCGGGTCGCGCACCAGCGTGAGCTCCTGCTCGCGCTTGTCCCACACGGCCAGGGCGTACATGCCGTTGAGGCGCCCCAGGGTGCGCTCGAGGCCCCACTGCTCG
The DNA here is from genome assembly GCF_003574345.1 of Calidithermus terrae. Classification (NCBI taxonomy): domain Bacteria; kingdom Thermotogati; phylum Deinococcota; class Deinococci; order Thermales; family Thermaceae; genus Calidithermus; species Calidithermus terrae. The sequence goes on along the minus strand of NZ_QXDL01000216.1, from coordinate 2,749 downwards.
AAGGCCTGCAGCACGGTCTCGGTGTCGGAGTGCCCGCGCCAGCCGCCCGGGGGCGTGGCGAGCTCCTGCCGGAGCCGGGCCTGGTTGTAGACCTCGCCGTTGAGCATTAAGGTGAAGCGCTCGCCCTGCATGGGCTGGTTGCCCGCCTCGGAGAGGTCCTGGATCGCCAGGCGGCGGAAGCCGAAGCCGGCGGGGCCGTCGTGGTAGGTCCCGCCGGAGTCGGGGCCGCGGTGCAGCACGATCTGGCTCCAGACCGCCAGGTCGGGGCGGGGCTTGCCTTGGGGAATGAGGTATCCGACGAAACCGCACATGAATGCTCCTCCGGGCGGGAATGCTTGGCTAAGTCCGGCTGCCCACGGCGGCCGGGGGGTTGAGGCAGGCGCGGTAAATCGCTTCGACCTCGGCCGCGACCTGCTCCCAGGTTAAAGCCTGCATGGCCCTCCTTCCGTGAGACCCGAGCTGCTGCCGCAGGGCCGGGTTCTGGCTGAGGTCGCGCAGGGCGCTCTCCAGGGCGGCCTCGTCGCCGGGCGGGACCAGCTTGCCCCCGCCCTGCACCACCTCGGGCAGCCCCCCCACGTTCGAGGCCACCACCGGGCGCTCGCAGGCCAGGGCCTCGGCGGCCACCAGCCCGAAGGGCTCGAGCCACACCGAAGGCACCACCAGCCCGTCGCAGGCGGCGTAGACCGCCGGCATCTCGCCCCCGCCCACCACCCCCAGCCAGTGCACCTGCCCGCGGGCCTCGGCGGCGGCGAGGGCGCGGCGCACCTCGAGCTCGTAGGCGGCCTGGGGGTCCTCGCGCTCGAAGCTCTGGCGCCACAGGGCGCTGCCGCCCGCGATCACCAGGTGGGCCTGGGGGATGCGCTCGGCCAGCCGGGCGAAGGCGCGGGCCAGGTGCAGCACGCCCTTCTCCGGCACCACGGCCCCGGCGTAGAGCCAGGCGGGGTCGCCGGCCTTGACGCCCCAGCGCCCGCGCAGCTCGAGGCGCTCGCGGGCGTAGCGGGCGGGGTCGAAGCGCTCGGTGTCCACGGCGTTGTAGACCCGGTACACGCGCTCGGCGCTCCCCAGGCCCTGCTCGAGCCGCCGCGCCACGAACTGGCTCACCGCCACGAAGGCGTCGCAGTGGCGGGCGACGGCGGCGAGGTCGGCGCCCGCGCCCTCGTGCAGCGGGTCGTGGTGCACGTGCACCACGCGGGCCCGCGCCCGCAGGAAGCGCAGGTAGCTGTAGAGGTGGCCGTGCGCCACGTCGAAGCCCTCGCGCAGCGACAGCAGCACGTAGGGCAGGTGGGCGCGGAAGTCGAGGCCCTGCCAGCGGGCCCAGGGCAGGGGCTTTAGCTGCACCAGCCGCACCCCCTGCCACTCCCGCCGCCAGGCCCCGGGCCCGACGCTCACCACCCACGGCTCGTGCCCGGCCCGCGCCTGCTGGCGGGCGAGCTCGAGCGCCACCCGCACCGCGCCGCTGGCCTGCTCGTGCTCGGGGTCCTTCGGCAGCAGCAATTGCCCCACCAGGTGCAGCACCTTCACGCCGCACCCCCCTGGGCCGGGGCCAGCTCCTGGGCGATGCGCCCCACGTAGCCCAGCTTCCACATCGCCGTCGCGTAGGACGCCGCCGCCAGCGCGATGCCCAGCAGCAGGCCCAGCGCGCCGGGGAAGAGGTGCAGCGTCAGCAGCGGGAGCAAGAAAGCGCACACGAAGCCGACGAGCGCGACCTGGGCGATCACCCCCCACGGCAGGCCCACCCCGGCCAGGCGCTGCACCAGGGAGTACTTGAGCGCGGCGTAGATCACCTGGGCGACGGTGTTGGCTATGGCCGCCCCCACCGCCCCGTGCTGCGGCACCAGCCACACGCTCAGGGCGATGCCCAGCAGCGAGGTGCCGATGCCGATGGGGAACACCGCCCAAGGGCGGTTGATGGCGTTGAGCGTGAGGCCGTACAGGCCCACCAGGCACATCGGCAGCATCCCGACGAAGAGCACCTGGGCGGGGTGGGCGGCCGCGGCTTTGTCGGCCCCGAAGAGCAGGGCGATGAGCTCGGGCAGCGTCACCAGCCCGCCCAGGCACAGCGGGATGGCGTACACCGCGCTCAACAGCCCGGCCTGCCGGATCTTGTGGCGGATCGAGGCCCAGTCCCCCTGCCCGAAGCTGCTGGAGATGGCGGGGTAGAAGCTGTTGACCAGCGCCCAGCCGGTCATGAACAGGAGCTGGAAGATGGTGTAGGCCAGGCTGTAGAAGCCGATCTGGGCCTCGGTGGAGTAGCGCTCGAGGAAGAACACCCCCGAACGCTGGATCATCACCAGCTCGAGCATCCCCATCACCACCAGCGGGAGGCTGAAGGTGAGGTAGTAGCGCACGGTGGCGGGGTTCGGCCACCAACGGCGCGGGCCGGGCTCGGGCCCCTCCTGCGCCGGGCTCAGCAGCAGCGCCACGCAGTTAGCCACCGGCAGGGCCAGCGTCAGCAGCAAGTAGCCCGCCACCCCCCAGCCCTGCCAGTAGGCCAGCAACACCAGCGCCACCTGCAAGCCGCTGCCCAGCAGGTTGGCGATGGAGGTCACGCGGTAGTTCTCCCGGCTCCAGAACAGCGACGACAACAGCGAGGCCAGCACCCCCGGCAAGGGCGCGGCCGCCACCACCAGCAGGTAGTAGCGGAAGGGGGGCGCGGCGCCCAGGGCCTTGACCAGCAGCGCCACGCTCAGCACCAGGCTCGAGCCCACCAGCACCAGCATGACCCCCCGCCCCAGCGCCCGCGCCTCCC
>NZ_QXDL01000215.1:0-6547 GCF_003574345.1 Calidithermus terrae | reverse complement strand
GCGCTCAGCAGGCCGCGCCGCTGCTCGCCGCGGGGGACGACGAGGTTGTAGAGCAGCACCGGGAAGGCCGGGAGGTTCTGCAGCGCGGCGGGGGAGGGCAGGTAGAGGCCGTCGGGGTGGAACCAGGCCAGCGCCTGCCCGGTCTCGCTGCGGGCGAGGGGTTGCCAGGTGTCCGGCGGGCTGGGGGGGACGGGGAGGCGGAAGCCCACCAGCTCGGCGCCCCGCAGGTAGGGCACGGTGCGCTCCACGTCGTCCACCACGGCCTCGCCCTCGGCGGTGCGGGCGAAGTACACGCTGAAGGCCGGGGGGGCGGGCGGCGGCGTGCCCAGGCGGAAGCGGAGCTCGGGGTTGGGGCTGCGCACCGTGCCCAGCAGCCCCAGCAGCCGCTCGAGCACCGGCGAGCTCCCCTCGAGCGCCACCCGCACGTTGCGGCGGCTGAATTCGGCGGTGTTGTCCAGGCTCAGGGCGTCGGCGCCGCTCAGCCGGGCCTGGAGCGGGGCGACCGTGGGCACCTCGAGGGTGCTGAAGCCCCCGGCGGGCACCTCGAGGGCGTAGCCCCGGCCGCCCACCCGCACCTCGCCCTTCCAGGGGCCGGGGCCGCTGTTGCCCACCGCCACGAAGCCCGGCCCGACGGCGGTGATCCCCACGTTGACCCCGTTTCCCGCGGCGTTGAGGTAGCCCTCGGCGCCCACGGGCGGGGGGGCGTCGCTGACCACCAGCGCCGGGGCGTCCAGGCGCGAGCGGCCCAGGGCCACGGCGGCGGCGAGGTCGGCGCGGTCGTCGGCGGCGCGGATCTGCTCGAGGGCGCCGAGCAGCTCGCGGCCCGCGGCGGGCCCGAAGGCCTGGGGGTTGCGCCCGGCCCGCACCAGCACGGCCCGGGGGCTGCGCGAGAGGCGCTCGCGCACCTGCGCCTTGGCCCACTCGAGGCGGCTGGGGCTCAGGTCGGTCGCGGCCATGGAGGCCGAGGCGTCGAGCACCAGCACCAGCGGCCCCGGCCGGTCGAGCTCGAGGCGCGGCCCCGACAGCGCCAGCCCGCTCAGCAACCCGGCCAGCAGCAACAGCAGCAGCCGCAGGTCCAAACGCCGCCGGGCCACCCCCCGCCGCCGCGCCTGCCGCCACAGCCACAGCCCTGCCACCTTGCGCTCCTGCGGCCTGCGGCGGCGGTAGAGCCAGTAGATGAGCCCGAGGAGGGGGGGCAAGGCCGCGAGCCACAGCGGGTAGGCGAAGGTCACGGCCTCAGGATAGAACGGATCGGTTGTCGATGGTCGATGGTCGATAGCCAAACGCAAGACGCAAGACGCGTGTCCTGCGTCGTACGTCTTACGTCGTACGCCTTGGCCCTAGACCCCAGACGAGCGTTCGGCTGACGGCTGAGCGCTCCCTTACTTCCACCGCACCTCGCTGAAGCCGCGGCTCACCAGGGTGCTGCCCTCGATCACGGAGTAGGAGATGCTGTTGCCCAGGCGGTTGTAGACGCGCTCGAGGAACTTGACCAGGCGGTCGGTGAGTTCCTTGGTCTCCTTGTCTTCGGCGCCGATGGTCTGGGGGATGCTCTCGCGCAGGGCGGCGAGGGACTCGAGGCTGGGGCCCTTCTGGTCGCCAAAGCTGTAGGACACGGCGTTCTGCGGCACGGTGACGCGGAAGCGCTGGTACTCGGGGCGGTCCTTCCAGAGCTTGCCGGAGGCGGCCTCGAGCGCGGCCTTGCTGGTGGCGACGACGAGCTTGTCGCCGTCGAGGCGGTAGTAGAGGTTGCCCAGCAGGCCCACCTCGAGCACCTTGAAGCCGCCTTCCTGCCCGGCCACCTTGAAGCCGCCCTGGCCCTCGGGGGTGGCGAAGGCCGCGAGGTTCTGCACGGCGGCCAGGAAGTTGGCCTCGGCGGTGGCGCTGTCTTTTACCTCGAGGTAGATGAGCTGGTGGCCCATGGGGGCCTCGAGGTTGCCCACCCCGCTGCTGCGCGGGCCGGGCACGGTGACGAGGGCGTAACGGGTGCCGAAGGCCTGGAGGTCGAAGTTGAGCTTGACGTCGAAGTCGGAGAGGAGGCTGCTGAGGTAGCGGCCGCTGCTGGCGAGGTCGAGCACGCCCACGCCGCCGGAGTAGCCGGCCGGGAACTCGCCCAGCTCCCACGGCTTCTCGCGGGGCAGGACGAGGTTGCTGAAGGCGGGGTCGGCGTTGCGGTCGAGCTCGAGGCGCGTCTCGGTGGTGTAGCCCCCGGCGGTGAGCTTCAGGCCCACGCTGACGCGCCGGATCGCGGCCAGGGTGAGCCCGAGCCTAGGCGGCAGGCCGTACTCGGCGTCGAGGTTGCGGGGGGGTTCGCCCCAGAAGAACAGGTCGCCGCTCACCGGCGCGCGCAGGCCCCGCTTGTTGCCCAGGAAGAGGTTGGCCTGCCGCGGCGTGGCCATGAACACCAGGTCGCGGCTGACGCCGTTGACCATCCCCGCGCTGCGCTCGACGAGCCAGCCGTTCTCGACCTTGGCCTTCTTGACCTCGGCGCGGATCGCCTGCATCGTCCGGGCGCTGGGCTTGGCGACGAAGAAGAAGCCCCCGTCGGGGTAGACGGCCGCGAAGGCGCCGCCCTGGGCGATGCCCAGCAGGTCGCTGTCCTGGCCGAGTTCCTTCTCGAGGTTGCGGCTGAGCCAGGCCTCGAGCCCGCTCTGCCGCCAGTCGCTGGCGATGCCCTGGAGGTAGGGGCTGTTGCTCAGGTCCCCCAGGTAGAACCCGGCCATGGCCCCCGTGGGGGCCAGGGACACCAAGCTTTGGGCCAGAGCGGGGCTGAGCAGCAGCAGGGCGAACAACGCCCATCGGGCGAGTGATTTCATGAGCCGATTCTAACCTACTCCCGCGCCGGGCGTGTGCGTTTTGGGCACTTGACGGGAAGAGGGGATTCAGGGTTGCGGGAGACGCTTTGCCCCCGGACCCGGAGCCCTGAACCCGTTCCCCTGCTTCACGGCGGTTCCCACGTATACCCCGCGGCCCGGTCGGGAAGGGCGGGTGTTCGTGGGGGGTGCGATCAGTGCGCCTCCGCCTGCCGCTGGCTGACCACCTTCTGCGCGAGGTGCGGGGGCACTTCGGCGTAGTGGGAGAACTCGAGGCTGTACGCCCCGGTGCCCTGGGTCAGGCCGGAGAGGACGCGGCTGTACTCGAGCAGCTCCGCCAGCGGGACCTCGGCCTGCACCACCGCAAGGGCCCCGTCCTGGTCCATGCCCAGCACCCGGCCCCGCCGCCCCTGCAGGTCGGAGAGGATGTCGCCCACGCGGTCCTGGCTGACGAAGACCTTGAGGTTGTAGACCGGCTCGAGCAGCACCGGGCTGGCCTGGGCCATCACGTTCTTAAACGCCAGCGAGGCCGCGATCTGGAAGGCCATGTCGGAGGAGTCAACGTCGTGGTAGGAGCCGTGGTAGACGACGGCCTTGAAGCCGATCACCGGGAAGCCCGCCAGCGTGCCCTGCTTGGCCGCGTCCTGGATGCCCATCTCCACCGACTCCATGTACTTCGTGGGGATCACCCCGCCGGTGATGCGCCACTCGAACTGGTACTCGGGGGCGGGCTCCAAGCGCAGCCACACGTCGCCGTACTGGCCGTGGCCGCCGGTCTGCTTCTTGTGCTTGCCCTGGCCCTCGGCCACCTTGCGGATGGTCTCGCGGTAGGGGATCTTGGGCAGGCGGTACTGCACCTTCACCCCGTAGTCGCCCAGGCGCTCGCGGGCGGTCTCGAGGTGCAGGTCGCCGTGGCCCCACAGCAGCATGTCGCTGGTGTCGGGCTGGCGCTCGAAGCGCAGGCTGGGGTCTTCCTCCAGCAGCTTGCGCAGCGCCTCGCCTAGCTTGGCCTCGTCGCCCTTGTTCTCCAGCGCCAGCGCCACCATCACGTTGGGGTCGGGCAGCCGGGCGAAGGGCACCTCGTCCGACTCGGGCTTGGCCCCGTTCCAAAGCAGCATCCCCCGGTGCAGGTTCTCGGCCTTGGGCAGGGCCAGGATGCTCCCGGCCTCGGCGGCCTCGAGCTCCACGAGGTCCTTGCCCCGCATGGTGTTGAGGTGCTGCAGCCGCACCGTCCCGGCCTCCGACTGCAGGCTGTCGCCGGGCTTAAGGGTGCCGCGGTACAGCCGCACGAAGGCCACGTGCCCGATGAAGGGGTCAACCTGCACCTTGAACACCTTAGCCAGAGGGCTCCCCTCGCCGAAGCGCTCGGTGGGGGAGGGCAGGGCCTCGAGGAAGAGCTCCAGCAGCAGGTCCAGGCCGATCATCGCCCCCGACGAGCCGATAGCCACGGGGTAGACCAGCCCCCGGCGCACCGCCTCGTGGAAGGACTTCGACAACGCGGCCTCCTCGATCTCGCCGCCCTCGAGGTACTTCTCCAACAGCCCCTCGTCGGTCTCGATGATGGCCTCGCGGGCCTCGTTGAGGTACTTCTCGACCTGCGCCCGCATGTCCTCGGGCACCTCCATGGGCGTGGCCTTGCCGTTCGCGTAGCGCAGGGCGCGGTTGTGCAGCACGTCCACGACGCCCACCCACTGCCCGTTCTCGTACAGCGGCAGGTGCGCGGGGACGATGTGGCCCAGCGTGGAGCGGAGGTCCTCGAGCAGCGCAAAAAAATCGCCACCCTTTTCCAGCTTGGTGACGACCACCATCCGAGCGAGCCCAAGCCGCTCGGCCACCGTCCATGCTCTCTCGGTCCCGATCTGCACGCCGTTCTCGGCCGAGACCGCCACCACCGCGGCGTCGGCGGCCTCCAGAGCTCCCCGGATCTCGCCCACGAAGTCGGCGTAGCCCGGCGCGTCGAGGAGGTAGATCTTGTGCTCCTTGTACTGCAAGGGCAGCACCCCGGTGCGCACCGACAGGCGGTGGTTCTTCTCCTCCGGGGTGTAATCGCTGGTGGTGGTGCCGTCCTCCACGCGGCCCATGCGGTCCTTGGCCCCCGTCGCCACCAGCAGTGCCTCGCCGAGGGTGGTTTTACCGCTGCCGCTGTGCCCCACGAGGGCTACGGTCCGGATCATCTTGGCCTCCTTTGTCAGAAAAGTATACGCCCGTTGCCAGGGCACACAAAGGGAAGGATGGTTCTTGACAGGTGTCACCGATGCGGCTAAGAACGCCTCCAGCGCACCCAGTCCACGACGGCCTGGCGAGGGTTCGCCGGGTCATAGAGGATCGGGATGTAAATGTGCTCGAGATCCCTGGCGTGAAGGTCGGCAACGGCCTCGAGGACGTGACCGGGCAGGTTGTTCAGCACAATGCGCTGCTGTTTGCCGGTGTTGTCCCGGAAACATAGACCCAGGTGCTGTTTAGTAACGCCGAAAATGGGAATTAGGTACCTGTTGAATCTGATTCGCTCGACCCTGAAATCTTCCAACAAAGCCAGTGCGGGTTCCCCTCTTGCCCTCAGGCGGTAGTGCAGCAAGGATGAGCGCAGGTTTCTTCGCAGCCCAGAAAGCCCGACCCAGCAAGCGAAACCGCTCATCGTGATAACGGCCAAGTCTGCGACCGGGGTTTCCGTAGGGCTGGGCACGACCTGGAACTTTCCCTCGTTCACCACAGCACGTTGCCGGTCGTGGCTTATGCTTACGTCCACCAAAACGCCCACCTCGACATATCTGCCGATGAGCCGTGTAGGAAAGTAGTTTTGGACGTACTGCCGGCCTTCCGAAGTCCTGAGAACAACCTGCGAATAAGGGTACTGAACGCCTAGACAGAGGATGCGCGTCCACCACTCCCTCTTTATTTCTGGCTTGAAACATTCAGCACTGCTATTCTCCCCGACGTCGTGCACTACGGCCGTTGCGGGAAATCCGGCGTATTGGAGCCAAACCTCTGAGATGCGGCCGAAGGTGTTGCCCTCAAAGAGCCTTAGCCCCGCCAAGACCAGCACCAATAGAGCAATATGGGTCAAGAATCCACCGAAGTAAAAGTTCTGCTCCCGGTAACGTCGGATTTTTGTGGGTAGGAGCGGTTGGGGCATGGCCTGGGGTTAATGGTAGCAATTACCGGGGTAAGGCGCGTCGCAATTCGAGGCGTTTAAGCTCCGTTACCATTACGTCATGGCAAGAAAATCCCTGGACGGTTCCGCGTATACCTATACTATTCCCTACTTCTCACCGGAGCTGTTCAACTTCCTGCTCGAGCTGCGCTACAACAACGACCGGGCCTGGTTCCAAGCCAACAAGGCGCGGTACGAGCAGCACGTCAAGGGGCCTTTCCTGCGCTTCATCGCCGACCTCGCCCCGCACCTCGAGGCCCTCAACCCCGCCTACACCGCCAACGAGCGCAGCCTCTTCCGCATCCACCGCGACACCCGTTTCTCCCACGACAAAAGCCCTTACAAGACGCACGCGGCGGCGCAGTTCCGGCATCTGTTGGCCTCGAGCGACGTGCACGCGCCGGGGTTTTACCTGCACCTCGAGCCGGGCCAGTCGGGGGTGGGCGGGGGGCTGTGGCAGCCCGGCCCCGAGGACCTGGCGCGGGTGCGGGCGGCCATCGCCCGGCAGGACTTCCGCTGGATCGAGGTCAAGCGGGCCGTGCCCCTCTCCGAGGAGGACAAGCTCAAGCGCCCGCCCAAGGGC
>NZ_QXDL01000214.1:0-6573 GCF_003574345.1 Calidithermus terrae | reverse complement strand
GAGGGTGGTGTGGGCCCCGCCCAGGCTCAAGGCCATGCGGACGTGCTCGAGGTTGTGCAAGAGCGTGTTCACGGCGGCGCGGGAGGGCTCGAGCTCGAAGGAGAGCATCGCGCCGAAGCCGTTCCCCAGCACCCTCTTCGCGGTCTCGTGGTCGGGGTGGGAGGGCAGGCCGGGGTAGTGGACGCGGCGCACCTTGGGGTGGGCCTCGAGGAAGCGGGCGAGCTCGAGCGCGTTGGCCGAGGCCCGCTGCATGCGCAGCTCGAGGGTGTGGGCGCCGCGCACCCCCAGCCAGCACTCGTGGGGGTTGGAGACGAAGCCCATCCGCACCGCCACCGCCCGGACGGGCTCGAGCACCTCCTTCCGGCCCGCCAGCCCGCCCAGCATCACGTCGGAGTGGCCGCCGATGAACTTGGTCAGGCTCTCCATCACCACGTCCACGCCGTGCTCGAGGGGGCGGCAGTGGTAGGGCGAGGCGAAGGTGTTGTCCACCAGCACCAGCGCCCCGGCCCGGTGGGCCAGCTCGGACAGGCGGGCCAGGTCGGGGACGCGCAGGCGGGGGTTGGAGGAGGTCTCGAGCACCAGCAGCCGCGCCCCCTCGAGTTCGCGCCCCGTCCCTTCCGAGTCGGCGAGGTCCACCGTCACCACCCGCACCCCGAAGCGCCCCAGGTCGCGCAGCACGCCCAGGGTGCTGCCGTAGAGGTCCTGCGAGGCCACCACCTTGTCGCCCGAGTTCAGCAATCCCAGGAAAGCCGCGCTCAAAGCGCTCATCCCGCTGGCGCAGGCGATGGCGGCCTCGGCGGCGTGCAGCTTGGCGAACAGGGCCTCGAGCGCCCGGTGATTGGGCGTGCCGTTGCGCCCGTAGACGGTCCCGGCCTGCCTCCCCTCGTACACCGCGTCCACCTCGTCGAGGTCGCGGAAGGTCCAGGAGGCCGACTGGTAGATGGGCAGCGAGACCGGGTCGTTGAGGGGCTTCTCGGCCTCAGCGCCGTGCAGGGCCAGGGTGGAGAGCAGGTCCATGCCCCATGCTATCCGCTAGTCCCACCAGAAGTACCAGTAGCGGCTGTTCAGGAGGGTGGCGGCGAGCCTCGAGACCGTCTCCACGCCCTGCGTCACGAGGTCGGGGCAGTACACGAACTGCTCCTCGGCCAGGCGCAGGGCCTCCTCGCGGGTGGCGGGGGGCTGGGCCACGCGGGTCTCGAGCACGTCGTGGGTCAGGCACACCGGCTCGCTGCCGTGGCGCTGGTGCCAGTAGCGCCACAGCGCCACCTGCACGGCGGCCTCGGGGCACTCGTTCCAGCCGCCCATCCCCAGCACCGCCGGGATCTGCCAAGGGGCCCCGACGGGGATCAGCGCCAGGTGCAGCCGGGCCTTGGGCTTGCCGCTGAAGAGGTCGTTGAAGCTGAGGATGCTGTTGTGGCCGGGCTGGGCCAGGGGCCAGGCCCCGCGCAGCTCCTCCAGCCACACCCCGTACCCCTGGGCCCGCCGCTCGGCGAACCAGGCCTGGAGGTCGATGGAGCGGGCCTGCTCGAGCAGGTCGCGGGTGGTGAGGCCGTCCTGCTGCTTGAAGCCGAGCTGGTCGCGGTGGAAGCCCAGCTCCTCGTCGTCGCCGAGCACCAGCGGCCAGTGCCCGGTCTGGGGGAAGAGGTCGCGCAGCCGGGTCCACAGTTCCAGGGCCTCGTGGCCCCGGACCGGCAGGGCCGGAATGCTGAGGTCCGAGCTTTCCAGGAGGGTGTCGAGGGCGTGGGTCGCGATGCCGTGCTGCCGTAGCGTTTCGGTCAGATCCATCTCGGACTCCTTGTATTACGTCATAAACATAACGACCCGCCCGGCCCCCGTCAAGCGCCGCCGCCAGCGGCTCAGGCCAGCCGCTCGAGCCAGGCCCGACGCCCGGCGGAAGCGCTCCCGGCCTGGGATGCCGTTCTCGCCCAGGTGCTCGTAGCCCAGCCGCTCCCTCGCCTCGAGGCGCTCGGCGGGCAGAAGGTTTCGAGCATAGCGCAAGGGCGCCCGCCCGGCCGTCGCCTACTGCCGTTCGCTCACGATCCACTCCAGCCTTTGCAGCCGCGCCCGGATCTCCTCCCAGGAATCGGCGCGCAGGTTGACGTGGCCCACCTTGCGCCCCGGGCGGACCTCCTTGCCGTACCAGTGCAGGTGGGCCTCCCGCACCCCCAGCACGCGGGCGAAGTCGGGCCGCACGCCGATGAGGTTGAGCATGGCGGCGTGGCCGCGCACCCGGGTCGAGCCCAGCGGCAATCCCAGCACCGCGCGCAGGTGGTTCTCGAACTGGCTGGTCTCGGCGCCCTCGAGGCTCCAGTGGCCCGAGTTGTGCACCCGGGGGGCCATCTCGTTGGCGATGAGCCGCCCCTCCACCTCGAAGAGCTCGATAGCCAGCACGCCCACGTACTCCAGCCGCTCCAGCACCCGCCGGGCGTAGTCCTCGGCCTGGGCCTGCAACCGGGGGGTCAGGCCCGGCGCGGGGGCCAGGCTCTTGCGCAGGATGCCGCCCTGGTGGTGGTTCTCGACCAGCGGATAAAAGGCCAGCTCCCCGCTTCGCCCGCGCACGGCCAGGACCGAGAGCTCGCGCTCGAAGGCCACGAAGCCCTCGAGGATCAGCGGCGGCCCGCCCAGGCGGGACCAGGCCCCCTCCACGTCCTCCGGCCCGCGCAGCACCTGCTGGCCCTTGCCGTCGTAGCCCAGGGTGCGGGTCTTGAGCACGCAGGGGAAGCCGGTGCGCTCCACGCCCTCCAGCAGGTCGGCGCGGGTGAGCACGGGGTAGAAGGGCGGGGTGGGGATGTCCAGGCTCTGGAAAAAGGTCTTCTCCGCCAGCCGGTCCTGGGCGGCCTCGAGGGCCTGCGGCGGCGGGAATACCGGCACGCGCTCGGCCAGGGAGCGGGCGGCGGCCACGGGCACGTTCTCGAACTCGTAGGTCACGAGCTCGAGCCCCTCCGCGAAGCGGGCGAGGGCTTCGGGGTCGTCGTAGGCCCCCACCCGCAGCTCGGCCAGGTGCCCGGCCACGGCCCCCCCGGCGGTGTCGAAAAAACGGAAGCGCTGGCCCAGCGGGTAGCCCGCCAGCGCCAGCATCCGGCCCAACTGTCCAGCGCCCAGAACCCCGATCACGAAAAGGCAGTCTACCCTAAGGCGCTGGGTTTTCGCGGGGTGAGGGCCAGGTGCAACCGGCCCAGCGCCACCGGGCTGGGGTACCAGGCCTCCAGGGGTGCGGGCAGCCCGATCAGGTTGCCCTGCACCAGGTCGCAGCCGTTCTCCCGCAGCCACTGGAGCTGCTCGAGGGTCTCGACCCCCTCGGCCAGCACCTCGGCCTCGAGGCTGTGGCCCAAGTCGATGGCCGCCCGCACCAGCTTCTCGTCGCGGCGGCTGGAGCCTAGGTGGGTGATGAAGCTGCGGTCGATCTTGATGCGGTCGAGCGGCAACTGGCGCAGGTAGGCCAGCGAGGCGTAGCCGCTGCCGAAGTCGTCCATCGCCAGCCGCACCCCCAGCGCCTTGAGCTCCAGCAGCGCGGCGCGCACCTCCTCGGGGTCGCGCAGCAAGGCGCTCTCGGTGATCTCCAGGGTCAGGCGGTAGGGCTCGAGGCCCCCGTGCTGCACCAGGTGGTTTAGCTCGGTCAGGGCGCCGGTGCGGGCGGCTGACTGGGCCGAGATGTTGATGGACAGCCCGTAGGGCAGCCCCTGCTGCTGCCAGCGCACCAACTGCCACAGCGCCAGCGAGAAGGCCGCCTGGTCGATCTGCGCGATGAGCCCGGTCTCCTCGGCCAGGGGGATGAAGCCGGCGGCGCTGACCACCTCGCCCCGGTTGCGCCAGCGCAGCAGGGCCTCGGCCTCGTCCACCCGGCCGTCGGCGAGCCGCAGGAAGGGCTGGTAGTAGAACTCGAAGGCGTGCCGCTCCGCCGCCTCGCGCAGCTCGGCCTCCAGGCGCAGCCGCTCGTGGGTGTAGGGGCTCTTCCCCGACTCGTACACCACCACCCGGCCGCCCGACTCCTTGGCCTCGTACATGGCGATGTCCGAGGCCTTGAGCAGTTCCACGAAGCTCTGGCCGTCGTGGGGGAAAGAGGCCACCCCCACGCTCACGCCCAGCCCCACCGCCTGCTTGCGCAAGGTGAAGGTGCCGCGCACCGCCCGAGCCATGCGGACGGCGATCTGGCGGGCCTGTTCGGGGTCGGTGGCGGGCAGCAAGCAGGCGAACTCGTCGCCGCCCAGCCGGGCCAGCAGGTCGCCGGGGCGCAACTGGCGCGCGAGCATCCCGGCGATCTCCACCAGCAGCTCGTCGCCCGCGTCGTGGCCCAGGGTGTCGTTGACCGCCTTGAAGTTGTCGAGGTCGAAGTACAGCAGCGCTAATGGCTGGCCGCTCGAGCGGGCGCCCTCGAGGGCGAGCTCGGCCTGCTGCTTGAGCGCCCGGCGGTTGGGGAGCTGGGTCAGCTCGTCGTGGAAGGCCATGAACTCCACGTGGGCCTGCTGCCGTTTGCGCTCGCTGACGTCCCGCGCGCCCACCACCACGCTCACCGGCTCGCCGCCCGCGTCCCGCGCGAAGTCCACGGTGGCCTCGAGCCAGACGAGGTGCCCCTGCTTGTGGCGGCAGCGGTACTCCACCTTGTACGAGCGGCCTTCGGCGTAGGCGAGCCGCCCCTGCCGCTCGAGCTCGGGCAGGTCCGAAGGCTCGACCAGCCGCTCGGCCTGCGTCCCCACCAGCTCGGCCTGGTCGTAGCCCAGCACGCCGCGCACCGAGGGCGTGACGTAGCGCACCACCCCGTCGAGGCCCAGCAGCATCACCATGTCGGTCATGGCGTCGGTGATCTGGCGCAGGGTCTGCTCGCTCTGCCGCAGCGCCTCCTCGGCCCCCTTGCGCACGGTGATGTCGCTGATCCCCACCACCATGCCGCTGAGGCGCCCCTGGGGGTCGTAGCGGTAGCTCAGGCGCGTCTCGAGCCAGACCTCCCGCCCGTCCGGGCGGCGGTGCTGGAGCTCGAGGGTCAGGGCCTTGCCCTGCCGCCCGCCCTCCAGCGCCACCCGGTAGACCTCGGGGGAGACGTACTCGAGGCCGGAGTGCCCCTGCATCTGGGCCGGGCTGAAGCCCAGCACCGCCTCCGCCGAGGGGGTGACGTACTGGATGACCCCCTCCTGGTCCACCAGCAGCACCACGTCCTGGATGGTGTCGCTGATCTGCCGCAGCATGGCCTCGCTGCGCAGGGCCGCTGCCTCCGCCTCCTTGCGCGGGTGGATGTCGTAAAAAGCCCCTTGGATGAACCGGTGCCCCCGCGCCGTGGCCGCCCGCCCCGCCACCAGGCGTACCCAACGCTCGCCGCCCCCTTTAGGGCGGATGCGGAACTCGACGTCCACGCCATGCTCCGGGTCCTGGAGCAGCCGCGTCATCTCGCGGCGCACCCGCGGCAGGTCCCGCCGGGCCAGCAGGCGGAACAGATCGACCTGCCCGGCCAGGAACTCCCCCGGCTCGTAGCCGGTGATCTGCCGCACCTGGCCGCCGAGCAGGATGGGCCGCAGGGTGTCGAGGTCGCCCTGGAAGGCGATGCCCTGAAAATTCTCGATGAAGAGCTGGTAGCGCTCCGCGGTCAGGGTCCGCAGCACCGTGGGGCTCTCAGGGGCGGGCAAGGGTTTGGGCCAGCTCCGGGCCAGGTGGATCTGGAACAGCCCTACCCCCACGAGCAGCAGGTCCGAGAGCGCCAGCGACGGCAGGCTCCAGGCGAGGTGGGTCATTCCCCAGCCCAGCGAGAGGGCTCCCCCTAGCCATAGCCCATACACCCCTGAATGAATATTCATCTCACCACTTGAACCTTCGCCATGCGGTATTAGAACTCTAGCCTAATTTGATGGGTTTGTGGGGTTTATGCGATCTTCAGGGAAGGCGATCCCCGCCCTACAGCCGGGGATCGGCGTGCTCGAGCACTTCGGCGGTCTGCCGGGCCCGGAAGGCTTTTAAGGCCTGGGCGATCTGCGGGTGCTTATTCCCCAGGATGCTAGCCGCCAGCAACGCCGCGTTGACCGCTCCCGCCCGCCCGATCGCCAGGGTTCCGACCGGAATCCCTGCCGGCATCTGCACGATCGACAGCAGCGAGTCCAGCCCGTTCAGGGCCTTCGACTGCACCGGGACTCCCAGCACCGGGAGGGAGGTTTTGGAGGCTGTCATTCCGGGTAGATGGGCCGCCCCACCGGCCCCCGCGATGATCACCTCGAGGCCCCGCTCCTCCGCGGTCTGCGCATATTCAAACAGCAGGTCCGGCGTCCGGTGCGCCGACACCACCCTGACTTCGTAAGGGACTTGCAGGCGCTCGAGGGTGTCCACGGCGTGCTGCATCGTTTCCCAGTCCGATTTCGAGCCCATAATCACACCGACCAGCGGGGACATGATGGGGATTCTACCAGGGTAGGCCGTAGATAAAACAAAACGGCCCCCACCCTCGAGGGTGGGGGCCGTGCTTCAAGAATGGAGCGGGAGACGAGACTCGAACTCGCGACCCCAACCTTGGCAAGGTTGTGCTCTACCGGCTGAGCTACTCCCGCACGCGCGGCGCGGGGCGCTGCGCGGGTGAAGGAAAAGGGAAAACCTCTG
>NZ_QXDL01000213.1:0-6619 GCF_003574345.1 Calidithermus terrae | reverse complement strand
TCTACACCAAGCCCCAGTCCATCGAAGACCTTCTGGCCTTCATGACCCAGCGAATCCTGGATTTGCTCGGGCTGGAGTATCCCAGGGCACCGCGGTGGAAGGAGTGAGGGGAGCAGGAAGCGGTAAGCCGCCGGCTATCGGCTATCAGCCGTCAGCCGTCAGCCATCAGCAACGAACTAGTGGCTCGTGGGAACCCCTCCCCAACCCTCCCCGCACGCGGGGAGGGGGTATCCCCCCTAGCCCCCCTTGCTAAGGGGGGAAAAGTAAGGGCGTCTTGCGTCTTGCGTTTGGCGTACGACGTACGACGTACGACGTACGCCGCACGACCCGCACCCGGCTATCAGCTACCGACCCCTCACCGCAGGAAAAACGCCGCGTAAACGCCCCCCAGCACGATGCGGTAGATGGCGAAGGGTACGAAGGTGTTGCGGCTGACGAAGGCCAGCAGCCAGCGCACGGTGAGCAGGGCGGTGACGAAGGCGGCGACGAAGCCGGCGAGCATCAGGCCGAAGCCCTCGGTGGGGAAGGTGTCGGCGCTTTGCAGCAGGTCGTAGCCGGAGGCGGCGAGCATGGTGGGCACGGCCAGGATGAAGGAGAACTCGGCGGCGGCGCGGCGCGAGAGGCCGCTGAGCATGCCGCCGACGATGGTGGCGGCGCTGCGCGAGGTGCCGGGGAAGAGGGCGGCGAGGCCCTGGAACACGCCGATGAGGGCGGCCTGGGCCAGGGGCATCTCGTTGATGTCGTCGTACTTCTTGTGGCCCTGCAGCCAGCGGTCCACGAAGAGCAGCAGCACCCCCACCCCGATCAGGGCGCTCACCACGATCAGGTCGTTGCCGAGGATCCGGTCCTTGATGAGGCGGTAGAGCCCGAAGCCGATGACGCCGGTGGGGATGAAGGCCACGGCGATGCGCTTCCAGACCTCGAGGTCGCGCAGGAAGCGCGGGAGGTAGAGCGCCAGCACCGCCAGGATGGCGCCGAGCTGGATCACGATGAGGAAGCTTTTGGCGAAGTTGTCGGTCTCGATGGGGATGCCCAGCAGGTGCGAGGCCAGGGTGAGGTGGCCGGTGGAGGAGATCGGCAAGAACTCGGTGAGGCCCTCGAGCACGCCCAGCAGGATGGCTTCCAAAACAGTCACGCCCATGAGCCTAACACGCGAGGGCTGTGAGAGGGGCCAACGCCGCGGCTTTTCTGGTAGCCTTTGGGCTGATGTCGGTGAGCGTGCTGCTTCCCGCCGCCGGTTCGGGCGAGCGCCTGGGGCGGGGCCCCAAGGCTTTCGTCGAGGTCGGCGGCAAGGCCCTGCTCGAGTACGCGCTCGAGGCCTTCGCCTGGGCCGACGAGGTGCTCGTGGCCCTGCCCCCGGGCCATGCCCTGCCCCCGCGCCCCGGCGTGCGCTTCCTCGAGGGGGGTAAAACCCGGCAGCAGAGCGTGTGGAGGCTGCTCCAGGCCGCGACGGCCGACGTGGTGCTGGTGCACGACGTGGCCCGGCCCTTCGTGGTGCGGGCGGCGCTGGAGCGCCTGCTCAAGGCCGTCGCCGAGACGGGGGCGGCGACCCTGGCCGTCCCCGTGCCCGACACCCTGGTGGAGGACCGGGACGGGGCCTACGGCGCGGTGATCCCGCGCGAGCGCCACCGCCTGGTGCAGACCCCGCAGGGCTTCCGGCGCGAGCTGCTGATGGAGGCCCACCTCGAGGCCCTCCGCGAGGGCCGAGACTTCAGCGACGACGCCCAGATGGTGCTGGCCCTGGGGCACCCGGTCGCGCTGGTGGAGGGCGACCGCCGGATGTTCAAGCTGACCTACCCCGAAGACCTCGACCTCGCCGAAGGGCTGGCCCGCGCGTGGAACTGCTAGCCCCCGCCAAGGTGAACCTGGGCCTGTCGGTGCTGGGCAGGCTCGAGGACGGCTACCACGAGCTGCACACCCTCTTCGCCGCGCTGGACCTGGGCGACCGGATCGCCGTGGAGCCCCGCCCATCAGGGATCGCGCTCGAGGTGACGGGCGCGGAGCTCTCCGCGGGGCCGGACAACCTCGTCTATAAGGCGGCGCAGGCCTACCTCGAGGCCGCGGGCTGGCCCGGCGGGGTGTGGGTGCGGCTGGAGAAAAGGCTGCCGCTGGCCGCCGGGCTGGGCGGGGGCTCCTCCGACGCGGCGGCGGTGCTGCGGGCGCTCTCCGTCCTCTACCCCGCCCCGCTCGACCTGCCCGCCATCGCCCGGAGGCTGGGGGCCGACGTGCCCTTCTTCCTGCGGGGCGGGATGGCCGAGGGGCGGGGGGTCGGGGAACGGCTGCGGCGTGTGGAGGGCGTGGAGGCCCACCTGGTGCTGGTCAACCCGGGGATCGCGGTCCCGGCGGCCTCGGCCTACAAGGCCCTGCGGCCCGAGGAGTGGGGGCCGGAGCTCGACGTCGCGGGCGTCCTCGAGGCCCTGCGCTCGGGGCAAACCCCGCCCTACTGGAACAGCCTCGAGGCCCCGGTCTTCCGGCTCGAGCCCCAGGTGGCCGAGCTCAAGCTCTACCTGCAGGCCGTGGGGCTGCGCGGGGTGCTGATGTCGGGCTCGGGCTCGAGCGTCTTCGGCCTGGCCCACGACGCCCAGGAGGCGCGGTTCTACGCCCGGCAGCTCCAGGCCCGCTTCCCCCAGTTCTGGGTGCGGGCCGCCCGAACGGTCCCGGCGCAATTGTAGGAGCGTTTGCGGCCGGCCCCGCCCCCCGGGTGTATATTCATGGGGTCATCGGGGGTGCTTGGCGATGAGCCAAGCTGAGAAATACCCTTGGAACCTGACCCGGTTAGGACCGGCGTAGGGAGCGTGACGGGAACGAAGCAAGGCCACCGCGCCTTGAACCCCCTCCGGTGACAAGGGGGATTTTTTTATGCTCAAGAAGGTTCTTCTGGCGGCGCTGGCCCTCCTGGGGCTGGCCCAGGCCCAACCGCTCACCGTCCTGAGCCACGAGAGCTTCAACCTCGACAAGAAGCTCGTGGCCGAGTTCGAGCAGAAAAGCGGCGTCAAGCTGCGCTTGCTCAAGGCGGGCGACGCCGGGGAGATGCTGAACAAGGCCATCCTCAGCAAGGGGGCGCCCGTCGCCGACGTGATCTACGGCTTCGACAACTCCCAGCTCTCCCAGGCCCTGCAGGCCGGCATCCTCCAGCCCTACGCCTCGCCCGCCCTCTCGGCGCTGCGCCCGGAGTTCGTGCTCGACAAGACCTACCGCGCCCTGCCCGTGGACTTCGGCTACGTGGCGCTCAACTACGACAAGGCCTACTTCAAGGACAAGCCCCTGCCCCAGAGCTTCGCCGACCTCGCCAAGCCCGAGTTCGCCCGGCTGCTCGTCGTCTCCAACCCCGCCACCTCCTCCCCCGGCCTGGCCTTTCTGCTCTCGACGGTCAAGGCCTTCGGGGAGGACGGCTACCTCGAGTTCTGGGCCAGGCTGCGCGAGGGCGGGGTGCGGGTGGAGAAGGGCTGGAGCGAGGCCTACTACACCGCCTTCTCCAAGTCGGGCGGCGACCGCCCGCTGGTGGTGAGCTACGCGACGAGCCCGGCGGCCGAGCTGTTCTACTCGGAGAAGAAGCTCGACGAGCCCCCCACGGGCAACCTGCTGCTGCCGGGCAGTTCCTTCTTGCAGGTGGAGTTCGTGGGCATCCTCAAGGGCACCAAGCAGCCCGCCGCCGCGCGCAAGTTCGTGGACTGGCTGCTCTCCAAGGCGGTGCAGGAGAGCATCCCCACCGAGATGTGGGTCTACCCCACCCGCAAGGACGCCAAGCTGCCCGAGGTGTTCCGCTGGGCCGAGGTGCCCAAGGCCCCCTCCGCGCTCGAGCCCCAGAGCATCGCCAGGAACCGCGAGCGCTGGGTGAGCGAGTGGACCAAGGTGGTGGTGCAGGGGCAGTCGCCGGAGGCGGTCAAGCGGGCGCGCAAGTAATGCCGATCGGGGTCACCCCGTGCGCCTGAGCCCCCTGCTGGCCCTGCCGGTGCTGCTTTTCCTGGCGCTGGCGCTGGGCTACCCCATGTTCCGGGTGCTGGTGCTGGGCCTGGGGGAGGGCTTAGGCGAGGCCCTGCGCAACCCCTATTACTGGGGGCGGCTGGGGTGGAGCCTGGGGTACGGGCTGGCCTCGAGCCTGCTGACCGTGCTGCTGGCCCTGCCGCTGGCCTACGCCTTCCGCTACCGCTTCCCGGGGCGGGAGGCCCTGCTCTCGCTCTCGACGGTGCCCTTCGTGCTGCCCACGCTGGTGGTGGCGCTGGGCTTTCTGGCGCTGGCGGGCCCGCGCGGCCTGCTGGGGCTCAACCTGCAGGGGACGCCCTGGATCTTGCTGTGGGCGGCGGTGTTCTACAACCTGGGCCTGGTGCTGCGCCTGCTGGTGGTGCTGCTGCCGAGCCTCGAGACCCCGCTGGCCGCCGCCCGCACCCTGGGCGCTTCGCCCTGGCGGGCCTACCTGCGGGTGGGCGTCCCGCTGCTGGCCCCGGGGCTGCTGGCCGGGGGCGGCCTGACCTTCCTCTACACCTTCAGCAGCTTCGGGCTGCCGCTGGTGCTGGGCGGGACCCGCTACGCGACGCTCGAGGTCGAGATCTACACCCTGCTCAGCTACCGCCTGGCCTTCCCCGAAGCCACCGCGCTCGCGCTGGCCCAGCTCGCGGTGAGCGCGGGGGTCACGCTGCTCTACCTGTGGGCGCAGGCCCGGCTGGCCCTGTCGTTGCAGGCCGGGGCGGGCCCCCGGCCCCTCCCACGCGCGAAGGCCTGGGCGCTCGCGCTGGCGTTGTGGCTGGGGTTCACCCTGCTCTACGCCCCGCTGCTGGCCCTGCTGCTGCAAGCGCTGCAAAGTCCCGGCGCTTTCGCCTCGGTGTGGCACAGCGACGACTTCACCCCGGCCGGTGAGGCCCTCTGGAACACCCTGCGCTTCGCCGGGCTGACCCTGATGCTGGCCTTCCCCACCGGCTTCCTCTACGCCTACGCGGTGTGGCGGGGCGAGCGGCAGGGCTGGGGCACCCGCTGGCTCGACCTGGGCGGGATGCTGCCCCTGCTGGTCTCGCCGGTGCTGGTGGGGCTGGGCTACCTGCTGGCCTACCCGCGGCTCAGCGGCTCGCTGGGGCTGCTGATCGCGGCCTACGCGCTGCTGAGCTACCCCCTGCTGAGCCGGGCGCTGCTCCCGGCGCTGCGGGCCATGCCGCACAGCGTGCTCGAGGCCGCCCGCACCCTGGGCGCCGGCCCCTGGCGCCGGCTGTGGCGCGTGGAATGGCCCCTGCTGCAGCCCGCCCTGCGCTCAGGGGCGGCCCTGACCCTAGCCGCCGTGGTCGGGGAGTTCGGGGCCACGCTGGTCCTGCGCCGCCCCGAGTGGACTACCCTCTCCCTCGCCATCTACGAGCGCCTGGGCCGACCCGGCGCCACCCCCTTCGCCGAAGCTTTGGCCCTCGCCGTACTGCTGGGGCTCTTGGCGGGCGGGGTGTTCTACCTGCTCGACCGAGGACGGGGCACGGTGGGCTAGGGCCGGAGGCTCGTGGCTAGAAAGAGCAAGGGCGGGCACGGGGCCCGCCCCTACGTCATGCGTTTAGCGTTTTGCGTTTGGCTATCGGCTATCGGCGTTGGGCGTTCGACTACCGACCCTCTACGCCTTCCCCGCCGAGCCGAACAGCTCCATGCGGGCCTTGACGATCTTCTTCATCTCCTCGCGGGCCGGGCCTAAGATCTTGCGGGGGTCGAACTCCTTGGGGGTGCTGCCCAGCACCGCCCGCATCACCGCGACGAAGCCCAGGCGCAGGTCGGTGTCGGTGTTGATCTTGGCGATGCCGGCCTGGATGCCCTTCTGGATGTCCTCGGGGTGGATGCCCGCGGCGTCGCCGATCTCGCCCCCGGCGGCGCGGAAGCGCTCGACGAGCTCCTGGGGCACGCTGCTGGCCCCGTGCATCACCAGCGGGTTAGGAATGGCGGCGGCGATGGCCTTGATGCGCTCGTGGTCGATGAAGGGGCGGCCTTTGCCCTTGTAGGCCCCGTGCGAGGTGCCGATGGCGACGGCCAGGTAGTCGGCGCCGGTGGCCTCCATGAACATCTTGGCCTCGTCGGGGTTGGTGAGGAAGGCGTCCTCGGCGCTCACCACCACGTGCTCCTCGACCCCGCCCAACCGGCCGATCTCGGCCTCGACGGTCACGCCCAGGGCGTGGGCGGCCTCCACCACGCGCTTGGTCTCGCGGATGTTGGTCTCGGTGTCCTCGTGGGACTTGTCGATCATCACGCTGGTGAAGCCCATCTGGATGGCCTTGAGGCAGGACTCGTAGGAGGAGCCGTGGTCGAGGTGGATGCACACCGGCACCCGCGCGTCGCGGCCGAGCTCGCGGGCCATGGTCACCAGGGCTTTGCCGCCGTACTTCATGGCGCCTTCGGAGAGGGCGAGCAGCACCGGGCTGCGGGCCTCCTCGGCCGCCTCGAGCACCGCCTGCACGAACTCCATGTTGTTGATGTTGAAGGCCCCTACCCCGTAGCCCTCTTTGCGGGCTTTGCTCAGGATCTCCATTCCGGTTACGAGCATCTTTGTCCTCCGGGCCACAGTCTAACGTACGTCCTACGTCGTACGCCGTACGCCAAACGCAAGACGCGGGGCGCCTTGTCACCCCCCTTAGCAAGGGGGGCCGGGGGGAAGGGACGGGGT
>NZ_QXDL01000212.1:0-6712 GCF_003574345.1 Calidithermus terrae | reverse complement strand
TCCACGATGAGCGGGTTCTCCTGGAGGAAAGCCTCGAGCATCTCGGCTTTGAGCGTGCGCATGCCCGCAGCGTTATCCTGCGGGCATGCGCACGCTCAAAGCCGAGATGCTCGAGGCTTTCCTCCAGGAGAACCCGCTCATCGTGGACGTGCGCCCCGAGGCCGAGTACGCGCGGGGGAGCCTCGAGGGCGCCGTACACCTGCCGGTGAAGGCCATCCAGCACGGCGACCACGACCTGCCCAAGGACCGCCCGCTCCTGCTGGTGTGCGAGCGGGGGGCCATGAGCGAGCTGGCCGGGCTGTACCTCGAGGCCGCCGGGTACGCGCAGGTGTACAACCTCGAGGGCGGCCTGCGGGCGCTGAAAAAGACGTAGGGCGCACCGCGGTGCGCCCTTGACGCGGCCTTTGCGGGGAGCTACTCCTCGGCGCCCTTGGCGATGGGCACGCCCACGCTGTTGCCCCACTCGGTCCAGCTCCCGTCGTAGTTCTTGACCTTGGGGTAGCCCAGGAGGTGCTTGAGCACGAACCACGAGTGCGAGGAGCGCTCGGCGATGCGGCAGTAGGCGATGACCTCCTTGTCCGGGGTCACGCCCTTGGAGTCATAGAGCGCCTTGAGCTCGTCGGCGCTCTTGAAGGTGCCGTCGGGGTTGACGGTGGTGGCCCAGGGGATGCTCTTGGCGCCGGGGATGTGCCCCCCGCGCAGCACGCCCTCCTGGGGGTACTCGGGCATGTGGGTCTTCTCGCCGGTGAACTCGGCAGGGCTGCGCACGTCCACCAGGGCGCCCGCCCCGGCCTGGACCTTCTGCAGGTGCTGCAGCACCTCGTCCTTGAAGGCGCGGAGGTTGGGGTCGCGCTGCCCGGGGACATAGTGGCCCTTGGGGTAGGAGGGCTTGTCGGTGGTGAGGGGCTTGTTCTCCTGGGTCCACTTGATGCGCCCGCCGTTCATGAGCTTGAGGTTCTTGTGGCCGTTGTAGCTCATGAACCAGAAGGCGTAGGCGGCCCACCAGTTGTTCTTGTCGCCGTAAAGCACCACGGTGGTGTCGTTGGAGATGCCCAGGCGCTCCATCAGCGCGGCGAACTCGTCGGGCTGGATGAACTCGCGGATGATGGGGTCCCAGAAGTCGCCCTGCCAGTCGATCTTCTGGGCGCCGGGGACGTGGCCGGTGTCGTAGAGGAGGATGTCTTCATCGACCTCGAGGACGCGAATGTTGGGGTCGTCGAGGCGCTCGAGCACCCAATCCGTGGATACCAAAACATCGGGGTTGGCGTAGTTCATAATCTCAGCCTCCTGGCGGTGGTCTTGAAGCCGAAGCGGGCGCGCCGGCTTCGCTCATGAGAACCTTAAGCCGGCCGGCCCAGCGTTACGCTAACACAGATTACAAAAGCCGTAAACTACTCCCATGCGGCTTTCCGCCACCGACATCTACGCCTTCAAGGCGCTGGGCTACTTAGCCAACCAACCCCCCGACCGCTTCGTGGGCAGCGAAGAGCTCAGCCGCGCCACCGGCGTACGCCGCACCTACTTGGTGCGCATCCTGGCCGTGCTGGTGGCCCAGGGCCTGGTGACGTCCAAGAAAGGGATCGGCGGCGGCTACACCCTCCCCCGCCCCCCCCAGGAGATCAACCTGCGCGACGTGATGCGCGCCATCGACGGCCCCATCGCCCCCTTGGCCTGCGTGAGCCTCAACTGGCCCAAGCCCTGCGTCGAAGAGCCCCGCTGCCACGCCCGCAGCCACGTCTGGATGCGCGTGCGCGACGCGGTGCTCGAGGCCTTGAGCCAGGTCAGCGTGGCCGACCTGGCCGAGGACTACCGCCGGGGCGTGGACTACGGGGAGTGCCTGGAGCACCTGCTGCACCCTATCGAGTTGCTGACGACGCGGGGAAGATAGCCGATAGCCGAACGCGGGTCGTACGTCGTACGCCGTACGTCTTACGCAAAACGCAATACGCCTCGGCCCTCGACCCTAGACCCTCGACGCCGCCGGGGTGGGGTCTACCACGAGCCACGCGCCGCACTAAACCCGCCCGCCCTCGAGCGGCAGCTCTACGTAGAAACACGACCCCTTGCCCGGCACGGAGTTCACGCCGATGTGGCCGTCGTGGGCTTCGACGATGGCTTTGGAGATGTACAGGCCTAAGCCGGTGCCGCCGATGCCGCGCTCGAGGGCGGAGCGGGTGCGGCCGTAGCGCTGGAAGAGGCGGTCGGTCTGCTCGGGGGGGATGCCGGGGCCGGTGTCCTCGACCTCGAGGCGCAGCCGGCCGCCCCGGGCGCGGGCCCGCAGGGTGACGCGGCCGTTCTTGGGGGTGAACTTGAAGGCGTTGGAGAGGAGGTTGCCGACCACCTGGCCGACGCGGTCGGGGTCGGCGAGCAGGAGGGGCAGGGGCTCTAAGTGCTGCTCGAAGGCGATGCCCGATAGCTGGGCCACGCCGCGGAAGGCGGCGGCCACGTCGCGCAGGGTGGGGGTGAGGTCCACGCGGCGGCGGTTGACCTCGAAGCGGCCGGACTCGAGGCGGTTGGTGTCGAGGAGGTTATCGACCATGTTCTTCAGGCGCAGGCCGCTCTCGCGGATGAGCTGCACGAACTCCAGCGACTCGGGGTCGAGCCGGGCGTCCTCGAGCAGGAGCTCGGCGAAGCCCATGATGCCCACCAGCGGGGTGCGCAGCTCGTGCGAGACGGCCGAGACGAAGTCCTGCTTCATGCGCTCGAGCTGCTTCTGCTGGGTCACGTCGCGCACCACCGCCAGCACCTCGTTGGGGCCGCTGCGGGCCAGGCGGGCCTCATAGTCCAGGCGCTCGCCGCGCACCTCGAGGCTGTACTCCACGCTGCGCATCCCGCCCTGCGCCAGCACCTCGGACAGGGCCGCCCGCACGCGCGCGGCGACCTCCGGCGGCAGGACCTCCTCCAGGCGCCGCCCCAGGAAGGCCTCGGAGCCCATCAGGAGCTGGTCGTGCCGGCCCTGGTAGGCCAGCAGGGTGCCCCCGGCGTCCATCACGAAGAGCAGGTCGGGGAGGGCCTGCAAAATGGCGCGGTTGCGGGCCTCGCTCTCGCGCAGGGCGGCCTCGGCCTGCTTGCGCTCGGTGACGTCGCGCAGGGTCACCACCACGCCCCGCACGTCGGGGTCGTCGAGGAGGTTGCGGGCCCACAGGTCCACGAAGCGCACCTCGCCCATCGCGTCGATCACGCGCAGGTCGGCGGTGCGGGTGGCCCCGGGCCGGCCGGTGATCTCGCGCAGCAGGGCCTGGGCCTGGGGGCGGTCGTCGGGGTGGAAGAAGGCCAGGCCGCTGACCTCGGTGCGGGTGTAGCCCTCGGGGTCGTAGCCCAGCACGTGGCGGGCGTTGGGGCTGACGTAGCGCAGCAGCCCCTCGGGCGAGACCACGTAGACCACGTCCTGGCTGCTCTCGATGAGGGCGCGGAAGCGCCGCTCACGCCGCTCGAGCTCCTCCAGCAGCCGGGTCTTGAGCAGGGCCAGGGCCAGCAGGGGGGCGGCCTGCTCGGCCTGCTGGAGCTCGAGGGGGCCGAAGGCCCGCCTCCGGCCGTAGCCCAGGATGGCCGCCCCCAGCCAGCGCGACTGCGCGATGAAGGGCAGCACCAGCACCGAGGCGGTGGGTGGGGCGTGGGCGAGCACGGGGTCGGTGTAGGGGCTCGCCCGCACGTCCTCCAGCGTGAGCACGCGGCCCAGCCGCAGCGCCGCCTGGGTGAGGGAGGGCTCGCCCAGCTCGGGCTCGAGCGCGGGCAGCGCGAAGCCCCGGGCCCACGCCGGCAGCGGCACGCCCCGCGACTCGTCCCACAGCGTCAGGCAGACCCACCCGGCGGCGAAGAGGTCGGACAGGCGGTCGGCGAGGGTGCCCAGCAGGTGGGGGCTGTCGGGGCTCTCCAGCGCCTGGCGGGTGATGTCGGCGAGGTGGCCCAGGAAGCGGCTTTGGGCCTCGAGGCGCTGCTGGGCCTGGCGGATGGCGGTGATCTCGTGCAGCACCAGCACCCACAGCCGCCCCTCCCTGGTGCTCAGCGCCGAGAAGGTGCGCCCCTCGCGCACGTACTCCACCGGCCGGCCCTCCAGCGCGGGGTACAGCTCGGGGGGCAGGTCGTCGAGGGCCACCCGCTCGCCCAGGCCCAGCACCTCGCGGGCCATGCGGTTGGCGAAGCCCTCGTAGTCCTCGAGCACGATCACCGCGTCGCCCATGAGCTCCAAGGCCTGGGTGAGCTTCTGGCGCTCCAGCGCCAGCGCCCGGTTGGCCCGCTCGCGCTCCTCGAAGGCGTAGGCGTTCTTGAGGGCCGCGCCGGCCACGTAGCTCAAAAGCTCCACGTAGCGCAGCTCCTCCTCGCCCACCGCCCGCCCGCTGTCGCCGTGGTCCACGGCCACCACCCCCAACACCTCCTCCTCGGCCAGGATCGGCAGGTAGGCGGTGAGGGGCACGAAGGCCATCTGGCGGGCGCGGGCCGCGGGGGGAAGCTCGTCCCCGGCCACCACCAGCGGCTGGCGCTCGCGGGCGGCCTTCGCGAAGGGGTCGGCGGAGCCCTGCACCTCCAGGCGCAGCCGGCTCACCCCCTCGGTCCAGGTGAGCTCGCCCTCCTTCACCGTCAGCAGCCCCTCGAGCACGCCGCCGCGGTTGAGCGCCACGGTCACGCGGTAAAAGCCCAGGTCGCGGTAGAGCCCCCAGGCCAGGGCCTCGAGCAGTTGCCGCAGCTCGAGGTTGCGCACGAGCTCGTGCGAGAGGGCGTTGACGAGCTCGAGCACGCGGCTGTGCCCGGCGAGGCGGGCCTTCTGCTCGAGGGCGGTCTCGTGCAGCCGGGCGTTGCGCAGGGCCAGCGCCACCAGCCGGGCCAGCACCGGCAGGAGCTGGCGGGTCTCCTCGTCGAGGGCCATCCCCTCCAGCGAGAGCACCCCCACCCCGCCGAAGTGGGGGCAGGAGGGACAGCGCTCGGCCCGCTGGGCGGCCCGGACGCGCGGCCGCAGGCTGCAGCGGGCCTCGGGGTCGCCCCAGCAGAAGGGCTCGCCCCCCGCCGGGGCCGCGCTCGCGTAGACCGGCAGCAGGATCTCGCCGCCGAGCTCGAGGCCCTCCGGCGGCCCGAAGAAGGCCCGCTGGATGGGCCCGTCGTGGGAGAGCCCCAGCGAGATGGCCGAGACGGTGTGGTTGGCGCCCAGCCCGGTCCCCACCTCGCCGCGCAGCTCGCCGTCTTCGGCGTGGTACAGGAAGATCGCCGCCCGCTCAGCCCCCAGCCCGTGGGTCGCGGCGGTGAGCAGGTTGCGCAGCATGGGGCGAAGCTCGAGCTCGGACAGCAGGGCCTCGTGGAAGCCGGCCAGCTTCTCGAAGAGCTCGCTGCCGGGGCGGCTGCGGCGGAACATAAGCCAAGGTTAGCCCCTCGAGGCCCCGGGGCGTAGGGCGTATGGCCGCGTGAACCCGGAGGGGCGGCCCCCGCCCCTAGAATGGCCTCTAAGGCTGCCAGAAGCCCGGGAGGGCCCGTGATCCTCGCCGTTGACGACGAACCCCACATCCGCCACGTGCTGCGCCTGTTCCTCCAACGCGCCCAGCACCCGGTGCTGCTGGCCGACAACGGCCGCGAGGCCCTGGAGCTGCTGGACGCCCACCCCGAGGTCCGGCTCGTCATCACCGACCTGGTGATGCCCGTGCTCGACGGCTTCGAGCTCATCCGCCGGGTCCGGCAGCGCTCGGCGCTGCCCGTCCTGGTGCTCAGCGCCAGCGGGGAGCGGCAGTTCGAGCTCGAGGCCCGCGCCTGCGGCGCCGACGCCTTCTTGACCAAGCCCTTCGGCCGGGAGGAATTGCTGCGCGAGGTCGCGCGGCTGCTCGAGGGCTGAACCGCGTGACCCGGCCCGCCGCCCTCCATCGGGTAATCTGGGGGTGGAGCAAGCCGTGGCCCGCATTCTCGTCATCGAGGACGACCCCGTGGTGGCCCGCGTGACCGAGCTGGTCCTGCAGCGGGCGGGCCACCGGCCGGTGCTGGCGCGCGACTTCCTGAGCGCCAAGAGCGCCCTGGCCGAGCCCGCCGACGCGGTGATCCTCGACATCAACCTCCCCGGGGGCAACGGGCTCGAGCTGCTGCGCCACCTGCGCGAGGAGCTGGGCAGCCGGACCGCCGTGCTCATCCTCTCGGCCCTCAAGCAGGAGGACGTGATCGTCAGGGGCCTCAAGCTGGGGGCCAACGACTTCCTCACCAAGCCCTTCAGCCCCCAGGAGCTGATCCTGCGCCTGGAGCGGTGCTTGTAGATGTGGCGTCAGGGGGAATGGCTCTACACGCTCTTGGTGCTGGGCGTGCTGCTGGCGGAGGGCTGGGCGCTGGGGCGGATGGCGGTGGTGTTCCTCGAGCGCCTCTTCGGCCTGGCGCCCTACGGCCAGGCCTACGCGGTGCTCCTGCAGGGCGTGGTGCTCACCGGGCTGAGCCTGCTGCTGCTTTCGGCCTACATCCTGCTCTACCACGCCCTCACCGGCGCGGCCGAGCAGCGGGCGCGGAGGGAGAAGGACCTGTGGGTCACCCGCTTCACCGAGGCCCTCTTCGGCGGCGCGCCGCTCCCGCCGCCGCCGTGGCCTAAGCCCACCCTCGAGGCCCTGCTGCACATGCGCGAGGTGCTCAAGGGCGCCGAGGCCCGGCAGGTGCAGGCCTGGCTCGAGGCCCACCCCAACCCCTGGCAGCGGGCCCTGCGGCGCCCTTGAGCACCTCGCGCATGTGCAGCAGGGCCTCGAGGGTGGGCTTAGGC
>NZ_QXDL01000211.1:0-6730 GCF_003574345.1 Calidithermus terrae | reverse complement strand
GCCGGGTGGGCTGGGCCCACAACTCGCCCAACATGGCCTGCGCCTACCGCACCGCCGCGATGGCCGCTCCCAAGGTCTACCTTTCCAAGCAGGAGGAGGCCGCCGGTGCCCAAGCCCAAGCCTGAGCCCGTCAGCCGCGCCACGCACGGGCGCGGGGTGCTGATCGTCATCGGGGGCCACGAGGACAAGGAGGGCGACCGGGTCATCCTCAAGGAGGTGGCCCGGCGGGTGGGCCGGGGCCGGCTGGTGATCGCCACCGTCGGCTCGCACGACCCCGAGGGCTACTTCGACACCTACCGCAAGGCGTTCAAGGAGCTGGGCCTCGAGAAGACGGCCGAGCTCTACCTGGGGGACCGCGAGCAGGCCCACGACCCTAAGAAGCTCGAGCTGCTCGAGGGGGCCAAGGGGGTCTTCTTCACGGGGGGCGACCAGTTGCGCATCACCAGCCAGCTCGGCGACACGCCCCTCTTCGAGCGCGTCCTGGAGGTCTACAAGCGGGGCGGGGTGATCTGCGGCACCTCCGCCGGGGCGAGCGTGCTGTGCACCACCATGCTGGTGCGGGGCAACGGCGAGGAGTCGCACCGCCTGGGCACCCTGCGGATGGCGCCGGGGCTGGGCCTGGTGAAGCACATGGTCATCGACCAGCACTTCGCCGAGCGCGGCCGCATGGGCCGCCTGCTGGGCGCGGTGGCCCTCAACCCCGTCGAGCTGGGCGTGGGCATCGACGAGGACACCGCCATCGTGCTCAACAACTCCTCCTTCAGCGTGCTGGGCAGCGGGGCGGTGTACGTGGTGGACGGCTCCTCCGTGAGCTACAGCAACATCGCGGAGGGGGAGGACGAGTGCACCCTCTCCATCTTCGACGTGCGGCTCCACCTGCTCGCACAAGGCGACGTCTTCGACCTCGCCGAGCGCCGGCCCCGGAAAGCCACGCCCCGCGAGCGAAAGCGGCTGGAGAAGCTCACGGGCGGCGAGGGGGAGGGCGACGCGGCCTGAGCCCTGGCTCCATCAGCGGTCGCTCATCTGCTGCACGGCGAACCTTCAGCCCGCGCGGGCAGACTGCCTCATGAGAGGCCGCCGCGCCCCTCCGGCCGCCCCGGCTCGAGCCGCGGGGTCCGGGGGGCGGCCGGGGAGGGGTGCATGGGACAGGTCAAGGACGTGCGCGATCTCGAGTCCGAGGAGAACCTCACCTTCCAGGAACGGCAGTGGGCGGTGCAGCGGGTGGCCTGGGCGGTGGTGCTGGCGTTGCTGGTCGCCGGCCTGCTGGGCCTGCTGGGCCCGGGGCCGCTGAGCCGGGTGAGCGCGGGCGAGACGTCGGCCGGGCCCGTCCTCGAGTTCGACCGCTTCCTCCGACGCGACAGCCCCACCACCCTCCTCGTGCGCAGCGACCGCATCTTGCTGGGCGAGGGCGGCTCGAGCGAGCACCGCCTCACCCTGCCGAAGGAGTACCTCCAGGCCTTCGAGGTGCGCCAGGTGACCCCCGAGCCCGAGCGGGTCGAGCCGACGCCCGAGGGCGTGCGTTACGTCTTCCGGGCGACCCAGGACGCGGCCGTGCTCGAGGCCCGCTTCCACCTCGAGCCCCGGCGGCTGGGGCGGGTGGGCGGCAGGGTGGGGCTGGGCGAGGAGCGGCTGGACCTGTGGCAGTGGGTCTACCCGTAGCGGAGGAGCGGTATGGACTCGGTCATTCAAGCCTTGGCGGTCTACGGTTTCCTGCTGGTGCTGTTCCGGCTGGCGGGCAAGCGCTCGCTGGCGCAGATCACCACCTTCGACTTCGTGCTGCTGCTCATCATCAGCGAGTCGATCCAGAACGCGCTGGTGGGGCAGGACTACTCCCTCACCCACGCCGCGCTGCTGGTGATGACGCTGGTGGGCGTGGACATCGGGCTCTCGCTGCTCAAGCAGCGCTCCCCCCGCATCGAGCGCCTGCTCGACGACGTGCCCCTGATCGTCCTCGAGAACGGCAAACCCCTCAAGGACCGCATGAACAAAGCCCGCGTGGACGAGGAGGACATCCTCTCCGCCGCCCGCGAGCTGCAGGGCCTCGAGCGCCTCGACCAGATCAAGTACGCCGTGCTCGAGCGTTCGGGGGGGATCACGATCATCCCGAAGCAGCAGAAGTAGGGCGTAGGTCGGGAGCGGGTCGTACGTCGTACGTAGAACGCAAGACGCAAAACGCATGTCTGTCGTACGTCCTACGTCGTACGCAAGACGCCGAGCGTCAAACATGAGATGCTTTGGCCCGCGACCGGTCGCGGGCCACGGGCCTATCGCTCATCGCTGACTGCTCCCCTCCCCCACCTCCGTCCGCAGCCGGACGACGGCGGTGGTGCCCTTGCCCGGCTCGCTCTGTAGCCGGATCTCCCCGCCGTGCTGCTCGACGATCCACTGGGCGATGGACAGCCCCAGCCCGGTGCCTCCCGCCTCCCGGCTGCGCGCGGGGTCGGCCCGCCAGAAGCGCTCGAAGACGTGGGGCAGGTCCTCCGGCGCGATGCCGACGCCGGTGTCCACCACCCGCAGCTCGGCCCAGCCGCCCGACCGCTCGAGCCCCAGGCGCACCGCACCGCCCGCCGGGGTGTACTTGAGGGCGTTCTCCAGCAGGATCAGGGCGAGCTGCTTGAGCCGGTCGCGGTCGCCGCGCAGGTTCAGGCGCTCGGGCAGCTCCGCCTCCAGCACGTGCCCCCGCGCGAGGCGGCGGGCCTCGGCGAGCGCCTCCCGCAGCACCTCGCTGAGGTCGAGCGGCTCCAGCCGCAGCCGGATCCCGGCGTCGCCCTTCGCCAAAGCCAGCAGGTCGTTGACCAGGCGGGCCATGCGGTCAGCCTCACCGCGGGCGTCCTCGAGCGCGGCCCGGCGCTCCTCCTCGGGGAGTTCGCGGAAGCGGCAGACGAGCTCGAGGTTGCCCAGGATGGTCGCCAGCGGGGCGCGCAGCTCGTGCGAGGCGTCGGCCACGAAGCGCTTCTGGGCCTCGACCAGCGCCTGCAGCCGGGCCTCGCTCGCGCGCAGCCGCTCCTCGGCCTCCTTGCGCCGGGTGACGTCGAAGTTGACCCCCAGAATCCGCACCGCCCGGCCCTGCGCGTCGCGGTAGACCCGCCCCCGCGCGGCCAGCCAGCGCACCGTGCCGTCGGGCCAGACCACCCGGTACTCGTCATCGTAGTCCCCGCCCGCCGCCCGCGCCTCGGCCAGGCGGCGCAGCACCCGCTCGCGGTCGTCGGGGTGGATCCGCTCGCCGAAGCCCCCGTCGAAGCTGCCGGGCTCGAGGCCGAACAGCCGCTCCTGCTCGGGCGACCAGTAGGTGCGGTGGGCCAGGAGGTCGGAGTCCCAGATGCCCAGGCTCCCGGCCTCCATCGTCAGCGCCAGCCGCTCGCGGCTCTCCAGCAGCGCGGCTTCGGCCTGCTTGCGCGCGCGGACGTCCTGGATGACGGCGGTCGCGGCGATCACCGCGCCGCGCTCGTCCTTGATCGGGGAGACGGTGAGCGAGACCGCCACGGCCGTGCCGTCCTTGTGCAGGCGGAGGGTGTCGAGCTGCACCACGTGCTCCCCCCGCCCCACCCGCTCGGCGATGGCGGCCTGCTCGGCCTCCAGGCCCGCCGGGACGAGGCGCTCGAGCCGCTGCCCCACGACCTCGGCGGCGCTGTAGCCGAACATCCCCTCGGCGGCCGGGTTCCAGCTCAGGATCCTGCCCTCGAGGTCGAAGCTCACGATGGCGTCGCTCGACGACTCCACGATGGCCGCCAGCCAGGCGCTGGCCTGCTCGGCCTTCTTGCGCTCGGTAATGTCGATGACGAATTCGACGCACTCAGGGTCCCGGCCCTGGCCGGAGAGCCGCGTAGGCGCGCACAGCGCCCACCACCTCGAGCCGTCCTTGCGCAGCATCTGTTTCTCGTAGGGCGCGGTCTCGCCGGTGGCCCACAGCTCGGCGGCGGCCCGCCGGGTCACCTCCATGAACTCCGGCGGCGTCAGGGAGTCCCAGCCGCCCAGCCCGAGAAGCTCCTCGCGGCTGTAGCCGCTGGCCCGCAAAAAGGCTTCGTTGGCGTCGGTGATGCGCCCCGTGAGGCTGAAGAACAGCACCCCCACCGTCTCGATGGAGATGGCTTTCTGGAGGCGAGCCTGGGACTCGCGCAGGGCTTCCTCCACCCTGGCCCGCTCCACCGCCGCCCAGGTGCGCTCGGCGACCTCCGCCGCCAGCTCGGCCTCGAAGTCGCTCCACTCCCTGGGGGTGCTTTGGGTGATGCAGAGCACCCCCACGGGCCGGCCGTCCTTGACCACCGGCACGTCCACGAAGGAGATGACCTGCAACTGCACGCACAACCGCCGCAGCTCCTCGTCCAGCAGCTCAGAGGTGCGGGCGTCCGCCACCACGAAGGGGCGACCGGTGCCCACCACCGCCTCGAAGATGGGCATCCTCGAGAGCGGGTACACCCCCGCCACCGAGGGCAGCCCCTCGCGCGAGGCGTCGCGCCGGATGACGGCGTTGCCGCCCTCGATCTCGCAGTAGTAGCAGCGGTCGGCCCCGAAGCGGTCCATCACCGTGTGGGCGACGGTCGTCAGGATTTCTACGGGGTCCGATAGGGGATGCAGCGCGTCCGACAGCTTCAGCAGGAATTCGCGCCGCTGCTCGGCGCGCTTGCGCCCGGTGATGTCCGTGAACAGCACCGCCACCCGGCGGCTGCCTGGGCCGCCCAGGCGGAAGCAGTAAAGGTCGAACACCCGACCGAGCACCGGCTCGCTTTCTTCGAAACGCACGGGTTCGCCCGTTTCGGCGACCTGCCCGTAGACTTGGGCCCACCGTGGGTTGGGCGTTCCCAAAAGCTCCGTCGCCCTGCGCCCGACCGGGTACTCCATCCCGGTCTGCTCGACGAAGGCCGGGTTGACCTCGAGAAACAGAAAATCGCTCCACGCGCCGTTCTCGTCCTGCAAAACCTCGACGACCGCGTAGCCCTCGTCTATCGAGGTGAAGAGCGTGCGGTAGCGTTCTTCGGACTCGCGCAGGGCGTCTTGGGCCTCCCGGCGCTCGGTCACGTCGCGCCAGAACACCGCCAGCAAGCCGTCGTCGGTCGGGTAGGCGCGCATCTCGAGCCAGCGGGCGCGGCCCTCTTCCCAGGTGTAGAGGTGCTCGAGCGACACCGGCACGCGCTCGGCCATCGCTTTCTTATAGAGGCGGCCGAGTTCGGAGGCCTCGGTCCCGGGGTAGACCTCCCAGTGCGAGCGCCCGACGATCTCCTCGCGGGTGCGCCCGTCGAGGCGGAGGGCTTGGCGGTTGTGCTCGAGGATGGTGAAGTCGGGCGCGAGCAGCCCGAAGCCCTCGTCCATGCCGTCGAGCACGCGCCGGAGCCGCTCCTCCGATTCGCGCAGGGCCTTCTCGGATCGAGCGC
This sequence comes from Calidithermus terrae, assembly GCF_003574345.1. Taxonomy (NCBI): domain Bacteria; kingdom Thermotogati; phylum Deinococcota; class Deinococci; order Thermales; family Thermaceae; genus Calidithermus; species Calidithermus terrae. The sequence goes on along the minus strand of NZ_QXDL01000211.1, from coordinate 1,361 downwards.
GCTCGATCCGTGGAAAGACCCGGTTGGAGACCTCCTGCATCAGCTCGACCTCGAGGCTCGTCCACCGCCGGGGGGCGCTATCGGCGACGGCGAAGTAGGCTTTCCACCTGCCGTCCTGGCTGTAGGGAACGGCTACGTACGCGCCGATCTTCTGTGCGGCCGCGCCCGCCTTCAGCCCCGCCCCCTCGAGGGTGTCGCCGGGCAGGTCGTTTTGCACGTCGTTGACGATGGCGGGTTTCCCGGCCCGCAAGCGGTCCAGCCAGGTCGGGGATATGAAGCCGCGGATGGGGTAGGTCCCGAGGACGTGCGGCACCTCCAGCCTGTGCCAGAAGTGGCGGACCGTGACCTCGGCGCGCTCCTCGTCCACGTCCACGTAGTGGTAGCAGCTCAGCCCCAGGTGGGCCGCCAGCTTCGCGCCCACGCTCCGGATGATCTCCTCCTCACCGGAAAGCTGGCCGAGGTCTTCGGAGATGCCGGCCAGAAGTTCCCGGTTCGCCTCGCGGTGCCTGCGCTCGGTGATGTCCTCGACGGTGGAAACGGCGCGCAGGGGATGGCCTCCGGCGTCGCGCAGGACCGTCGCCGCCACGCTCACCCAGATCACCCCGCCGTCCTTGCGCACGTAGCGCTTTTCGATGGCGAACTGCGGCGACTCGCCGCGGAGGGTCTTCCCCCACTCGGCCCGGTTGCGGTCGCGGTCGTCGGGGTGGGTGAGCTCGAGCGCACTCATCCCCAGCAGCTCTTCCCGGGTGTAGCCCGTCATCTCGGCGAAGCGGCGATTAACCCGCTGGAAACGGAAATTGTAGGGGTCGATCTGGGCCATGCCCACCCCCGCCGCCTCGAACATCAGGCGGTAGTCGTTCTCCAGCTCAGGGGTCGGCTCTCCGGCCGCCTTTCCTTCACCCATCGCTCCCCCGTTCCCCGGACCTTAGGCTGAACCACACAGCTGAGACAGGGCTGAGCCTGGACGAAATCCTAAGGCGGAGGACGAACACCCCACGCCACGGCCGAGAGCAGGGCGTCGAGGTCAACGGGCTTGACCAGCAGGGGCGTCCCCAGCCGCGCGGCCCGCTCGAAGATTTCCGCCTCGTCGCGGGCGCTGATGAGGACGATGGACCCGGCGAAACCCTCCTCCCGCAGCCGCTCGGCCACCTCGAAGCCCCCCATGCCCGGCATCATCAGGTCGAGCAGCACGAGGCCGGGGCGCTCGCGACGGGCCAGGGCGAGACCCTCCGGGCCGCTCGAGGCCGTCAGCACCCGGTAGCCCATGTAGCCCAGGGTGCGCCCGAGAAAGCTGCGGTGGGAAGGGTCATCGTCAATCAGGAGGATGACCCCCCCGCCCGGTGCTGCGCTCGCGCTCATCC
>NZ_QXDL01000210.1:0-6755 GCF_003574345.1 Calidithermus terrae | reverse complement strand
CACCAGGGCCGCAAGGGGGACGGGATGCCGGGCTGGCTCACCCTGTGGAGGGGGATGGCCAGACTGCAAACCCTAGTCGAAGGTGTGCGTCTGGCACGTAAAATCAAGACTTATGGGTAATGACAAGCTCTTCAGAGCGGGGCTTCTCGGTTCACGCGGGAGCGGCCACCCGCTGCCCGTCCCCGAGGGCCCCGTCCAGGCCCAGCGCCAGAATGACCTTTGCAGCGGCCACGTCCCTGTCCAATACACACCCACACTCGCAGGCATGGACGCGCTCGGACAGTTCCTTTTTTTGGATGCCGCCGCATTCGGGGCAAATCTGGCTGGTGTAATGTGGCTTTACGGCCACTACTCTCCGCCCGGCGCTCGCAGCCTTGGCGGAGAGGATGCTGATGAAGGACGACCAGCCCGCGTCCAGCACGCCCTTGGATAACCGGGTGCGGGCCAGCCCGGCGGTGTTCAGGTCTTCGTGGACTATGATTCCATAGGTATTGACCAGCCCCCTTGCCGTCTTGTGGTGGAAGTCCTTGCGCTGGTTGGCTACTTTGCGGTGCTGCCGCGCCAGTTGCCGCTTCAGCTCCCGGCGTCGGTTGGAGCCCCGCTTTTTGCGGGACAGGGCCCGCTGGGTGCGGGCCAGTCTGGCCTCGGCCTTGCGGTACGCCCTCGGCGGCGACACGAGTTCCCCGTCCGAGGTCGCCACGAAGCGTGAGAGCCCCAGGTCGAGCCCCGCCGCCGCTTCCGAAGGCGGCAGGGGTCGGGCCTCCACCTCGCAGACGTACACCGCGTACCAGCACCCCGCCGAGCGCTTGAGGGTCAGGGTCTTGGGTGTGCCCTCCGGGGGGCGGTGCTGCTTGATGCGCACGTGGCCCACCCCCGGAACCTTGACCTTGCCGTTGTCCAGGGGCTTGCCCGGCCCGACCCAGTTCCCCTCCCGCCACACCTGGGGGAAGGTGAAGCTGTCCCACCGGCCCCGCCCCCGGAAGCGCGGGTATCCGGCCTTCTCCCCCCGCTTTACGCGGGAGAAGAAGCCCTGGAAAGCCCGGTCGAGCCGCTTCAGGGTCTCCTGCAAGACCTGGGCGTACACCCCTTGGTACTCCGGCCTTACCGCCTTGACCTCGCCCAAGAGCCGCATCTGCCCGTACAACGTGACCGACTTCCCGGCCTTTTTCCAGGCCTCGCGGCGCTCCTGCAAGGCGGCGTTGTACAGTTCCCGCGTCAGGTTCAGGATGCGCACCAGGGCTTCCTCCTGCGCCCGGGTGGGGTACAGGCGGTATACGAAAGCTTTCTTGTGCGCGGTATTCTCGACGTGCGTCGCCTCCTTCGCAGGTGATGCCGGGCTCGGGGTGCGCCAACACCGCCGGGCCGTTTCTGTTCCCAGCATACAACCCCTGCGGGGTTGGTGGAAGGGGTCCATGTACCGCAGACGAGCCTGCCGCCGCGCCCGGCGGCATGTCTCGAGTCCCTCCCCGCATTGAAGATGCGGGGCACTATAGCCCCTTCCACACCATCCCCTTTTCTGTAGGTGATCCAGGCCGCTGATCATGCGGCCAGCCTAAGGCTAGGCTACTCTGAAGCCAAGCCTGGATTGGGGGTGCGGACCGCCTTGGAGCGAGATGCTGTGCGGGAGTGCGACGTGGTGATCGTGGGCGCCGGGCTGGCCGGGCTGGTGGCGGCCCGGACCCTGGCGCAGGCGGGGCATTCGGTGCTGGTGCTCGAGGCCCAGGACCGGGTGGGCGGGCGCGTGCTGAACCACACCCTGCCGGGCGGCACGGCGCTCGAGCTCGGCGGGCAGTGGATCGGCCCCACCCAGGAGCGCATGTACGCGCTGTGCCGCGAGCTGGGCCTGGAGACCTTCCCCACCTACAACCAGGGCGAGCACGTGGTGCACTTCGGGGGCCGCCTCAGCCGCATGGCCTCCGCCCGCGAGGCGGCCCCCAAGTTCCCCCTGTGGGCCCTGCTCGACGTCCTGCGGGCCTCGCGGCGCCTGAAGGCGATGGCCGGGGAGCTCGACCTCGAGGCCCCCTGGACCCACCCCAAGGCGCTGGAGTACGACAGCCAGACCCTCTATAGCTGGCTGCGGCGCCACACCCGCACCCGCCACGGCCGGGGCTACTTCGAGCTCGTCACCGAGGCGGTGTTCTCGGCGGAGCCCAACCAGATGTCGCTGCTGCACTTTCTCTTCTACCTCAAGTCGGGCGGGGGTTTGGAAAACCTCGTCAGCGTGGACCGGGGCGCCCAGGCCGAGCGCGTCGTGGGCGGCACCCAGCGCATCGCCCAGCGCCTGGCCGAGGGCTTGGGCGGGCGGGTGCTGTGCTCGAGGCCCGTCCACAAGATCGCCCAGGACCCGGGCTCGGTGCGGGTCGAGGCCGAGGGCCTGAGCGTAGAGGCCCGCTACTGCATCGTCACCCTGCCCCCCGCCCTGGCCGGCCGCCTGGCCTACGACCCCCCGCTGCCCGGCCTGCGCGACCAGCTCACCCAGCGCCTCCCGATGGGCTCGGTGATCAAGCTGATGGTGGTCTACGCCGAGCCCTTCTGGCGCAGGGAGGGCCTCACCGGCCAGGCCTTCAGCGACGAAGGCCCCGTGCGCGTCACCTTCGACAACTCCCCGCCCTCCGGCTCCCCGGGCGTGCTGCTGGGCTTCATGGAGGGCGAGGACGGGCGCCGCATGCACCGCCGGTCGCGGGCCGAGCGCGAACGCGCCGCCGTCGCCTGCTTAGTGCGCTACTTCGGCCCCCAGGCTGCCCGGTACGAACAGTACGTGGAAAAAGACTGGATGGACGAGCCCTGGGCCAGGGGCTGCTACGGCGCCCACTTCGGCCCCGGCGTCTGGACCGCCTACGGCGAGGCCCTGCGCCAGCCCGCCGGGCGCGTCCACTGGGCCGGCGCCGAGACCGCGGCGGTGTGGAACGGCTACATGGAGGGGGCGGTGCGGGAGGGGGAGCAGGCGGCTCGAGCCCTGGCAAGCCTGCTCTGATAGCCGGGTTGGAGGGGTGGCGTGCCCAAGACGGGGCAATTGCAGGAAGCCAAGAACAAGCTCAGCCAGGTGGTCAACGAAGCCTTAGAGGACGGCCCGCGGATCATCACCCGGCACGGGGCGGCGGCGGCGCTCCTCTCGGTGAACGACTGCCGCGAGATCGCCCCCAAGACGCGCAACCTCTATGAGCTGTTCCGCGACTCGCCGCTCGTCGGCGTTGACCTCGACCTGACCCGCGACGAGGACGACTTTGGCCGCCCGCCCCTCGACTTCAGCGAGCGCCAGAGCGGATGAGCTACCTCCTCGGCACCTCTGTTCTCTCCGGCACCGTCGCCAAGCAGCCCAACCCGGGGGTGCGGGAGTGGCCGTTGGAAAACGACCCCCGGCTGGCCTATTCGAGGCCGCGGGCGTCAGGCTGCACAACCCCTGGACCTAGGGCTTGGCTTTGGGGCGGGGTTTGCCTTTGCCCCGGGCCCCAGGCCCCGAGGTTGTCGCGCCGGGCGCGGCGGCGGCCATGAAGGCCGCGAGGTCGTGCTTCATCTGCTCGAGGCTGGCCCGGTGCACGTACATCATGTGCCCGGCCTCGTAGTAGCGGGTCTGGAGGTTGGCCTGGAGGTGGGGCTCTAAGCCCAGGTGGGCGAAGGTGTAGTCGGTGGCGAAGTAGGGGGTGGCGAGGTCGTAGTAGCCCGAGCCCACGAAGACCTTGAGGTAGGGGTTGAGGTTCATGGCCTTGCGCAGGGTCTCGGCCACGTTGAGGTACTGGTTCTCGTACTCCTTGTAGCTCCAGTTCTGGTAGAGCCCGGTGAGCACCTCGTAGGGCAGGTCGCTCTCGAAGCCCAGCTCCTCGCGCACGTACTGGTTGAAGGTGGCGGTGTAGGGCCCTTGGATGGTGGCGTAGCTGGGGTCGTACTCGCTGTTCTCGCCCGCCGCGTCGCGGTCGTGCCCGGTGAAGCGGGAGTCGAGGCGGCCCACCGTCTTGCGCTCGGAACGCAGCAGCTCCTTGCAGAAGCGGTAAATTCCGACGCGCAGGTTGGTCTGCTCGAGGTACTCCCGCGAGAGGCCGGTGTAGCGCGAGAGCTTCTCGAGCACCCCCTCGCGCTCGGCCTCGGGGAGGGCGCTGCCCTGGAACAGCGCCCTCAGGTACTCGCCGCCGGCGAAGGCCTCCACCTCGTCGAGGAAGGCCCGCAGGGGCCTCTTCTGCAGGTCGGGCGGCAGCTTCTCGTGGTACCACGCGGTCGCGGCGTAGGTGGGCAGGAAGAGCACGTGGGGCAGGTCGTGGCCGGGGGCGAAGCGGGCGGTGGCGAAGTCGAGGATGCTGCTGACGAGCATGATCCCGTTGAGGTACATGCCGTGGCGCTCCTGCAGGTGGCCGCTGAGCCCGGCGGCGCGGGTGGTGCCGTAGGACTCCCCGATGAGGAACTTGGGGCTCGTCCAGCGCCCGTAGCGGCTGGTGTAGAGCCGGATGAACTCGCCCACGCCCTCGACGTCGCGCCTGTAGCCGTGGTACTCCTTGGTCTTCTCGCCGGGCACCATGCGGCTGTAGCCCGTGCCCACCGGGTCGATGAACACCAGGTCGCTCACGTCGAGCAGCGAGTGCTCGTTGTCCACGAGGCGGTAGGGCGGCGGGGTGGGGTTGCCGTCGTCGTCCATCAGCACCCGCCGGGGGCCCAGCACGCCCAGGTGCAGCCACACCGAGGAGGAGCCCGGACCCCCGTTGAAGGAAAAAGTGACGGGGCGGCGGCTCCTGTCGGGCACGTCGTCGCGGGTGTAGGCGATGAAGAACACGCTGGCCTTGGGCTTCTCGCCCTCGCTCGAGCCCTCCTTCTCGCTCTCCTCCTTCAGCACGATGGTCCCGCAGGTGACGGTGTAGCTCACCTCCTGCCCGCCGATGCGGACGGCGTGGCGGCTGATGACGAGGTTGTCCTGGGGCGCGGGCTTGGCGTCGGCGGGCTTGCTCTCTTCGGGCATGCCCCAATCTATCAAGCCTCAATTCCGCCCGACACGGGGGGGCTCGAGTAGCGGCGGGCCGCCCGGCTGGAGCTGTATTAACCCGTCCCCCAGGACTGATGTGCTACCGTGGCCTTGACGGCCCTATGAAAAGTCTGTGGTTCGTGCTCTTGGGCAGCACCAACGGGCTGCTACTCGCGCTCTACCTCGCCCACGCGGTGGCGGTGAGCCATCCCGGCTGGGCGCTGGCCGGGCTGTTCAGCGACCCGCGCATGGCGCTGGACATGGACCGCGGCTACGCCGAGGTGTTCGGCTACGTCCAGGAATTCTGGGTGGTGCTCGCCGCCCTCGGCCTGGCCTGGCTGCGCCGCGCCCCGGCCTACCTGGCGTGGGCGTTGCTGTTCGCCTACTTGCTGCTCGACGACTTCTACGGCCTGCACGAGGCCCTGGCCCCACTCGTGGCCGCGCGGGCGGGGCTGGGGCCGCTGGGGGGCCTCGAGCCCGCCGAGGCCGCCGAATTGCTGGTCCTGCTGGGCGTCGGCCTGGCGCTGGCCGGGGCGGTGGCGCTGGCCTACGGGCTGGCCCGGCCCGAGACCCGGGCACAGTTCCGCCAGGTCGTGCCGCTGGTGCTGCTGCTCCCCGTCTTCGGGGTCGTGGTGGACGCCGTGCACGAGAAGTTCGTCGAGGGGCGCTTCAACCTCTGGCTCGAGCTGCTGGAGGACGGGGGCGAGATGGCGGCGATCAGCCTGGTGTGCTGGAAGTTCCTGGAGCTGCTGGCGTGGGCGCTCGAGGCCGGGCGCATCGCCCCCTCCGAAACGGGGCTGCCGCACTGAGCCCCGGGCAGTGCGGTGTATGGTGTAGGCCGCATGGAGGCCATTTCCAGCGCGCTGGTCCCTATCTCCCTGCTGATCGCGCTCGGCTTCGGGCTGCGCCGGTGCAATTTCGTGGCGGAAGGCTTCTGGCCCCAGCTCGACCGCGTCAACTACTGGATCCTCTTCCCCTCGCTGCTGTTCATCAACCTCGCCACCGCCCGGCTTTCCGAGGTGCCCGGCTGGCCGCTGGTGCTTTCGGTGTGGGGCGGGCTGCTGGGCTGCTCGCTGCTGATGCTGCTCCTGCGGCCCTGGCTGGCGGCTACTCCCCAGGCCTTCACCTCGGTGTTCCAGGGCGGCATCCGCTTCAACAGCTACGTGGCGCTGGGCACCCTGCCGGTGCTGTTCGCGGGCGGCGGGGCGCTGGCGGCTATTTTGGTGGCCGTCACCGTGCCGCTGGTCAACGTGCTGTGCGTGCTGGTGCTGTCGCTGTTCGCCTCCCACCAGGCGCTGCGCTGGAGGGAGGTGCTGCGCTCGGTCCTGACCAACCCCCTGATCGTGGCCTGCGCGCTGGGGGCTGTGTTCAACCTGACCGGCTCGGGGCTGGGGAGCCTCGAGCCCACCCTCCGGGCCCTGGGCCAGGCCTCGCTGGCCTGCGGCCTGATGTCGGTGGGGGCCACGCTGCGCTTCGAGCACCTGCTCGAGGGGGTGGGCCCCATCCTGGCCTCGATGCTCTTCAAGTTCGTCGCCCTGCCCGTCCTCACCGCCGGCCTCGGGCTGCTGCTGGGCGTCCCCACCCCCGTGCTGGCCGTGGTGACCTTCTTCCAGTCCCTCCCCACCGCCTCCGCCTCCTTCGTCCTCGCCCGCCAGATGGGCGGCGACGAAAAGCTCATGGCCGCCATCCTCACCGTGCAGACCGTGGCAGCCTTCGCGACCATGCCGCTTTTGTACGGGTGGCTACGGTAGGGGGTGGCGTGTGGCTTGTGGTCCCCCCTCCCCGTCCCTCCCCGCGCGCGGGTAGGGTT
>NZ_QXDL01000021.1:0-32006 GCF_003574345.1 Calidithermus terrae | reverse complement strand
GTGGTGACCCCTCCCCCCCCCTCCCCGCCGGCGGGGAGGGTGGGGGAGGGGTCACCACATGCCACGGGCTGACGGCTGAAAGCTGACCGCTGACGGCTTACTCCTGACCGCTTCTACAGATCCCGCTTGCGGAAGATCCAAACTGCCAGTGCCAACGCCGCGACGATATATGCGCCTACCCACAGCAGGAAAAGGGGGTCGGCGGGGCGGTTGCCGGCGAAGGGGTTGCCTTCGGCGTCCTGGCGGGAGAGCTGGAGCAGTTCGGGGCTTTGCAGGTAGTAGGAGGCGAAGCGCCACAGGGCGTCGGTGGGGATGGCCCAGGTGCTGGCCTTGGAGAGGCGCTCGAGCAGCGGCGTGTTGGTGAACTGGGCGATGAAGCCTAAGATGCCGCCGGTCCAGCCCATCCCGTAGAGCACCACCTGGCCGATGCCGTTGGTGAGGGTGGGGAGGAAAGACGAGCCCAGCAGGGTGAGGGTGAGCAGCAGCACGGCGTTGAGGCCCATCAGGCCCAGGGCGGCGAGGGGCTCGGGGGGGAGGTAGCCCACCATCAGCCAGGTGCCCAGCAGCAGGCCGCCCCCGGTGAGGGCCATGTAGGCGAAGGCCAGCAGGCTCATGCCCAGCCACTTGCCCAGCACCACCTCGGCGCGGCTTATGGGCTTGGTGAGGACGGTGTGCAGGGTGCCGGCCTCGAGCTCGCCCGAGAGGCTGCCCACCCCGCTGAACACGCTCACCAGGCTGCCCAGGAAGTTCACCATGTACAAGCCCATCAGCACCACGAACATCCAGGCGAACTCGGCCTGGGGGAAGCGCTCGAGGCCCGCTTCCCGGGCCCGCCGCTCGAAAGCCTGCTCCTGGAGGTAGACCCCGTAGAAGAAGAAGGCCAGGAACAGCACGGTCAGCAGCGCCAGGGCGAAGAGCAGCCGCTTGCGCGCCACCTCGCGCAGGGTGAAGCGGGCCACCTTGAGCATCAGGCCCCCCTCCGCCCGGTCTTCTCGCTCACGAGCGAGACGAACAGCTCCTCCAGGCTCAGGCGCCGGGGGGTGAGGGCGTAGAGCTGGGCGCCGCTGTGGAGCACCGCCTCGGCCAGGCGCGGGAGCTTGGCCTCGGAGTCCACCTCGAGCACCGCGCCCTGCCCGCCGGCGGAGCGCACGCTGCCCAGGCCCTTCAGGCGCTCGAGCAGGGCGGGGGAGAGGGCGTCCACGCGCAGCTCGACCTCGAGGCGCTCGGCCAGCAGCTCGCCCATGCGCCCGCTGCGCACCACCCGCCCCCGGTGCACGACGGCGATGCGGTCGCAGGTCTGCTCGACCTCGGAGAGCAGGTGCGAGTTGAGGAAGACCGTGGTGCCCTGGGCCTTCAGCCGCCCGATGATCTCGCGCACCTCGCGCCGCCCCAGCGGGTCGAGGGCGCTGGTGGGCTCGTCGAGGAAGACCAGCCGGGGCCGGTGCAGGATGGCCTGCGCCAGCCCGATGCGCTGCTGCATCCCCTTGGAGTAGCCCCGGATGCGCTCGCGCTCGCGCCCCAGCAGCCCGACCTGCTCGAGCACCTCCGGGATGCGCCGCCGCAACTCGCCGGCCTCCATCCCGTACAGCTCGCCGTGGAAGCGCAAGAACTCCTCCCCGCTCAGCCAGTCGTGGAAGCGGAACATCTCGGGCAAAAACCCGATGAAACGCCGGGCCTCCTTGTCCTGCGGCGAGCGCCCCAGCACCTCGAGCTTCCCCGCCGTGGGGTGGGTCAGCCCCAGCAGCATCTTGACGGTGGTGGTCTTGCCGGCCCCGTTAGGGCCGAGAAAGCCGAACACCTCCCCCTGCTCGACCTCGAGGCTCACGTCCTCGACGGCCGGCCTCCCCCAAAATACCTTGCGCAGGTGCGCGGTGCGGATAGCGGCTGGCACAGGGGGGAGTATACGGGCCGGGAAAATTAGAGCGGTATGGCAGGGAGGGGCAGAGGACCGGGTTTAGGGGGCGTGTGGCCCGTGGCTCGTGGGCTGTCGAGGGCCAGGGCGCATTGCGTCCCGCGTTCGGCGTAGGACGTACGGCATACAACCTCCGTTCACCGCCATTCGATCACGGGAACGCCCAGGACGAGCAATTCCCACCAGCGCAGGCGTAACTTGGGCCGGTAATTTCGGACCATGCCTAAGGATAATCGAGAATTGGTCCTGAGTGATGAAAACCCACGTTATATGGACCGCATCCATACCGCTGGGCTGTTTGCCGCTCGAGGGGCGATGGGAAAGGGCCTCGAGCGCGCTCGAGGCCCCCCGAGAACCCGCGTAACGCCTACTTGCCGAAGCGCCGCTCACGGCCCTGGTAGGCCCGGATGGCCCGCAGGAAGTCCACGCGGCGGAAAGCGGGCCAGAAGGCGTCGAAGAAGTAGTACTCGCTGTAGGCAGCCTGCCACAGCAAGAAGCCGGAGAGCCGGATCTCGCCCGAGGTGCGGATGATGAAGTCGGGGTCGGGGACGCCGGCGGTGTAGAGGCGCTCGGAGATGTGCTCCATGTCGAGCTCGGCGGCGAGCTCATCGGGGCTCTTGCCGGTGCGGGCGGCCTCGAGGAGCAGGCTCTTGACCGCGTCCACGATCTCCTCGCGCCCGCCGTAGCCCATGGCGATGTTGAGCAGCATGCCCTCGTGGTGCTTGGTGGCCTCCTCGAGCTCCTCCAGCGCCTGCAGCACCTTCGGGGGGAAGCGGTCGTGGCGCCCGATGACCTTCACGCGCACCTCGTTGGCGTGGATGCGCGGGTCCTGGGCCATGCGCCGCGCCTCCTTGACGAAGAGGTTCATGAGGGTCTCGACCTCGACCTGCGAGCGGTTGAAATTGTCGGTGGAGAAGACCCAGATGGTGACGGTGGGGATCTTGAGCTCCAAGCACCACTCGAGCACCTCGTAGGCCTTCTGCACGCCGAACTCGTGCCCCTCGTGGCCGGCGAGGCCCAGCTCGCGGGCGAAGCGCCGGTTGCCGTCTAGAATCATGCCCAGGTGGCGGGGCACGTGGCCGTGGCGCACCTCGGCCTCCAGCCGTTTCTCGTACCACCAATACAGCGGCTTGAGCGCGCCGCGCAGCAGGTTGATGGCCTGCTGCCGCAGGGAAGTCTTGCGGGGAATTAACGGGGTGTCTACTGCCATGCGCGAACCTCGAGGTCCAGTCCAAAGCCCATTCTAGCGCCCGCGGCGCCCGGGCGGGGCGCCGCCTATTGGCCCTCGGCCGCCGGCGGGGCCTTGTCGGCGGGCTTGCCCTTCACCGCGTACATCTCGCGGTCGGCGTAGCGGTACAGCGCGTCGGCGTCGGTGCCGTCGCGGGGGTAGAGGGCCAGCCCGATGGAGGCGGTGACCTCGAGCGCCCGGTTGCCGATGCGCACGCTGGTGTTCACCTCGGCGCCCAGCTTGCGGGCGATGCGCTCGGCCATCTGCACCGAGGGGAGGTCGGCCAGGATGACGCCGAACTCGTCGCCGCCCAGGCGGGCCACGGTGTCGCCGGGGCGCACGGCGGCGGCGAGCTGGCGGGCCACGCTGCGCAAGAGCTCGTCGCCGGTGGCGTGGCTGAAGGTGTCGTTGACCTTCTTGAAGTTGTCGAGGTCGATGTAGAGCACCCCCACCAGGCGGCCCTTCTCCTCGGCGCGCTGCATGGCCTGGGTCAGGCGCTGCTGGTAGAGCATGCGGTTGGGGAGCTTGGTGAGGGGGTCGTGGGTGGCCTGGTACTCGAGCTGCTCGATGAGGCCCTGGCGATCGACGGCGATGGCGGCGAGGTCGGCGACGATGTGCGCGGCGCGCACGTCGGGCTCGAGGGGGCTGGGGCTGATGACGGTGAGCGCGCCCAGCACCACCTCCTTGGAGGTCACGGGGAGGGTGAGGGCGCTGCGGTAGCCGCTGCGCAGCAGCAGTTGGCGGGCGGGGTCGTCGAGGCGCTGCTCCTGCTCGAAGTCGGGCATGGCCGAGGCCTCGCCCTCCTGCACCCGGTAGCCCAGCGGCCCCGTCGCGCCGGCCTCGAAGAAGCGGCGCAGGGTCTCGGGGAGGTTGGTGCTGGCGGCGAAGCGCACCCGGCCGCTCTTGAGCACCTGGATGGCGCAGGCGACTTCGGGGAGCTGGGCGGCGAGCATCTCCACGAGCACCTCGAGGATGTCCTCCAGCTCGGCCCCCCGCGCGATGAGCTCCAGGGCCAGGTTGCGGTCGCGCTCCAGCCGCACGGCGCGCTTGTGGTCGGTCACGTCCACGATCAGGCCGCGCAGCCGCACGGTGCCGTCCACCTCGCGCAGCGCCGAGATGCGGTCCTGGAACCAGTGCAGCCGCCCGTCCTTGTCGAGGGCGCGGTACTCGACCTCGGCGGTCTCGAGGGTGATCGCCAGGGTGCGCAGGCGCTGGGCCACCTGCTCGAAGTCGCTGGGGTAGAGCACCCTGGGCCACACGCTCCTCTCGCGCGGGCCCAGGAACTCGCTCATGCCGTAGCCCAGCACCCGCTCGATCTGGCGGCTGACGAAGGTGAAGACCAGGCTGTCCTTGTGGAGCTCGGCCTCCCACACCACGCCCTCGAGGCTGTTGACGAGCTCCTGGTAGAGCGTGCGCGACTTGCGCAGCTCCTCCTCGGCCCGCTGGCGCTCGGCGAGCTCGGTCTTGAGCTGGTCGAAGAGGTGGGCGTTCTCCAGCAGCGGGGAGGCGGCCCTCGAGACCGCCTCCACCAGCGCGACCTCGCTGCGCCCGAACCTGCGCGGCTCGTAGCTGTCGAGGCCCAGCGTGCCCACCACCCGGTCGCCGGCGAGGATGGGCACGATCAGCATGGACACCACCCCGAAGTGCCTGGCGGCCTCGCGTCCCGCGCCCATGCGGGGGTCGTTCTGCGCGTCGAGCACGGCCACGGGCCTGCGGGTCTTGATGACCTTCTGGGTGATGACGTTGCCCTTGAGGGGGATGCGGTCGTTGAGGCCGGTGCGGTGCTCGCCGCCGAACTCGGCCACCACCGTGAGGTACTGCCCGTCCTCCGACATGCGCGCGAAGCCCGCGTGCTGCACGCCCACCACCTCCACCAGCTCGCTGCAGATGACGTTGAGCACCGTGAGCGGCTCGAGCGGCGCCCCCGAGGTGGCGACGATCTGCTTGAGCATGGTGGCCTCGCGCAACCTTCGCTCGAGTTCGCTCTTGCTGAGGGCGGTGACGGGGTTGGGGCGGGGCTGGGCTTTCATAACGCGCGCCGGGTGGTGCTTACCGAAGAGAGATCATACCCTTTTTGTGCCCTTCGCCCCGGTTTTATGGGAAAACGGGAAAATTTCGCCGGACGCGGCGGGGTGAGCGGGGCCGCTGACCGAACCCCGCCAAAGGCGATAGGCTTGGAGCCGTGCGCCTGGTTGAACGACAGCCCCACATCGACCTCGAGGCCCTGCTGGCCCAATTCGTGCCGCCGCCGCGCTACAGCCGCGCCACCTTCGACTCCTACCAGCCCGACCCCCGCTTCTCCTCCCAGGCCGCGGCCAAGGAACGCCTGAGCCGCTGGGTGCGCGACCGGCCGCAGGGCTTCTTCCGCAAGCGGCTGCCCGACCCCCGCGGCGTCTACCTCGACGGGGGCTTCGGGGTGGGCAAGACCCACCTCCTGGTGGCGGCCTACTGGCAGGCCCCCGGCCCCAAGGCCTACCTCTCCTTCGAGGAGCTCACCTACGCGGTGGGCCTGATGGGCATGACCCAGGCGGTCGAGCGCTTCGGGGGCCTGGCCTACCTCTTCATCGACGAGTTCGAGCTCGACGACCCCGGCAACGCCCAGATGGTCACCAACCTGCTCGGCCAGACCATGGAGCGGGGCCTGCGGGTGGCCGCCACCTCCAACACCCAGCCCAGCGCCCTGGGCCAGGGCCGCTTCAACGCCGAGCAGTTCCGCATCCAGATCCAGAGCCTGGCCCGCCGCTTCGCGGTGGAGAGCATCGACGGTGAGGACTACCGCCACCGCGACTTCCAGCACCCGCCCTTGCCCCTCGAGGCGGAGGAGCTCGAGGAGCTCTACCACGAGGAGACCCGGGCGGCCAGCTACGACTCCTTCGGCGAGCTGTTCTACCTGCTGCGCGGGCTGCACCCCATCCGCTACCGCTACCTCTTCGAGTCGCTCGAGGTCGTCTACCTCGAGGGCCTGGCCCCCATCCCCGACCTCAACGACGCCCTGCGCTTCGTGCACTTCGTGGACAAGCTCTACGACCGCGGCCTGCAGCTCCGGGCTTCGGGGGTGCCGCTGGAGCAGATCTTCCTCGAGGGCTACCGCCACGGGGCCTTCGCCAAGAAGTTCGGCCGCTGCCTCTCGAGGCTCGCCGAGCTGCTCAACCAGCGCTGAGCGCTTATGCTCAGGCCATGAAGATCACCACCATCGTCCTCGACTCCGTGGGCCTGGGCTACCTCCCCGACGCCGCCCGCTTCGGCGACGAGGGGGCCGACACCCTCGACCACACCGTGCTCAAGACCGGCGTGGAACTGCCCAACCTCGCCGCGCTGGGCCTGGGCCGCGTGCCCGGGGTCCACAGCCTGCCCCCGGCGGAAGCCCCCCAGGGCGCCTTCGGCCGCATGGCCGAGGTCAACCCCGGCAAGGACACCTCGACCGGGCACTGGGAGTTCGTGGGCGTCCAGCTCGAGCACCCCTTCCAGGTTTTTCCACAGGGTTTTCCGCACGACTTCCTCCAGCGCTACGCCGAGCGCATCGGGGTGGGGGGCTGGCTCCTGAACCGGCCCTACTCCGGCACCGACGCCATCCGCGACTACGGCGACGCCCACCTCGAGACCGGCTTCCCCATCGTCTACACCTCCGCCGACTCGGTGTTCCAGGTGGCCGCCCACACCGGCAAGGTGGGGCTCGAGACCCTCTACGCGTGGTGCCGCGCGGCCCGCGAGATGCTGGTGGGGCCGCTGGCCGTCGCCCGCGTGATCGCCCGCCCCTTCGAGGGCCAGCCGGGGAGCTTTAGCCGCCGCGAGGACCTGCGCAAGGACTTCGCCCTCGAGCCCCCCCACAACGTCCTCGACGTGCTCAAGGAGGGGGGGCTCGAGGTGGTGGGGGTGGGCAAGATCCCCGACATCTACGCCCACCGCGGCTTCACCCGCGAGGTGAAGTCGAAGAACAACGCCGACGGGATCGCCCGCACGATGGGGCTCATGCAGCAGGACTTCTCCGGCCTGGTCTTCACCAACCTCGTTGACTTCGACGCCAAATTCGGCCACCGCCGCAACCCCGAAGGCTACGCCGCCGCCCTGCGCGACTTCGACACCGCCCTCCCCGGCATCCTGGCCGGGCTGGGGCCCGGCGACTACCTCTTCATCGTCTCCGACCACGGCAACGACCCCACCTGGCGCGGCACCGACCACACCCGCGAGTACGGCATGCTGCTGGCGGTAGGGCCGGGCCTGGCCGGGCGGGACCTGGGCACCCGCGAGACCTTCGCCGACCTGGCGGCGACGTGGGCAGGGCTGTTCGGGCTCGAGTGGGGAGGGCCGGGGAAGCGGATTGTTTGAGGCTGTGTCGCATTAGAGAAAAGGGGGGTGTGGGGGGCTATAATCCCCCGGACTTTCGGTCCGGGGATACATGGACTCCCCACGTCCACCGCAGGTGGACATAACATAGTGGGCGGCGGATGTGGGGTATAATCCTCTTGGGGACAGGCTTCCCCATGCACCTTGAAACTTGGAGTAGGGGGTTCCATCGGGTAGTCTGATGGGTAAAACTCCAAACGAACACCCGTGGCAGAGCTGGAAGCATTGCGCTCGCCTGCCGATACGGAGTCAAGGTTTTCTGGGCTCGGACGGAGCCTTCGGGCATGGTATATCCGTGATTCCCGAGAAGCCTTGGACTTCCAGTCCAAGGAGTCGTCACCCTTGCGACCAGCTCGAGGTCGCTACGAGCTTCGAAACCTGTTCGCAGACTCCCTCGAACTCCTCCAATACTTCGCTGTTGGTGAAGCGCAAAATCTTCAAACCTAGCCCCTCGAGGACAGCCGTGCGCTCGGCATCGTAAGCTTGCCCATCCTCGGTGAAATGTGAGTGTCCATCTACCTCGATCACCAGCTTGCGTTCGGCACAGTAGAAATCCACGACGTACTGATCAATCGGGCGCTGGCGCAACCAGCGGGGCTCGAGGGTTCGTAAATAGGCCCATAACTTCCGCTCGGCAGCGGTCATGTTTTTGCGAAGTTCTTTAGCACGCTCTATAAGCTTGGGGTTGTAGGTCAGGAAGCGGCGAGACATGGCGGAGTTATTCTGCCTGAGAATACCTCCAAAATTAACCTCCCTTTTGAAGGGTTATCCCCCCTATCCCCCCTTGTTAAGGGGGGAATTGACTGCTGGGCACGGTAAAACTTTGGGTTTCCTGCCTTATTGTGCCTTCACCAAGCCGTGAAAAGCCCCCCTTAATAAGGGGGGTTGGGGGGATAGAGCGAGGGCGCTCGAGCTATTGCACCACGATGTTGAGCAGCTTCCCCGGCACGTAGATCTCCTTCACCACCTGCTTCCCGTTGATGTGCGCCTGCACGTTGGGGATCTCGCGGGCGATGCGCTTGATCTCGTCTTCGCTGGCCTGCGCGGGGACGGTGGCCTTGCCGCGCACCTTGCCCGAGACCTGCACCACCAGCTCGAAGGCGTCGGCCACCAAAGCCTCCTCGTCCACGGCGGGCCAGCGGGCCTCGAAGACGGAGGAGTCGTGGAACCGGTGCCACAGCTCCTCGGCGATGTGGGGGGCGAAGGGGGCGAGCATCTGCACGTAGTTGAGCGTGGCGAGGCGGAACACCGGGGTGACCGGGTTGTCCTTACGGTAGTCGTACATCGCGTTCAGGAGTTCCATCAGCGCGGCCACGGCGGTGTTGAAGCGCAGCGCCTCGATGTCCTCGCTCACCTTCTTGATGGTCTGGTGCAGCTTCTGGTAGAGCGCCCTGTCGGCGCCGGTGAGGGCCTTGGGCTCGTGCACGTCGCCCTGGGCCTCGAGCTCGGACAGGTTCTCGGCCACCAGGCGCCACACCCGGTTGAGGTAGCGCCACGCGCCCTGCACGCCCTCCTCGGTCCAGATCATCTCGTTCTCGGGCGGGGCGGCGAAGAGGATGGTGATGCGGGCGATGTCGGCGCCCTGCTCGCGCACGAAGGGCCCCACCATCACGCCGTTGCCCAGGCTCTTCGACATGGTGGCGGGCTTCCAGAAGTGGGTGCTGCCGTCGTCGTGGGTGCGCAGCTCGGCCCCGCTCTTGCGGGCTTCGTCCACGGTGAGGGTTTCGGGGATGTCCAGCTTGGCCCGGCGCTCGGAGGTCAGGAAGCGGATCTGCCCGTCCTTCACCTCCACCGGCCCCACGTCGGTCCAGCCCTGCACCATGCCCTGGGTGAAGAGGCCCTCGAAGGGCTCCTCGGCCTCCACCATGCCCAGGTCGTGCAAAAACTTGGTGAAGAAGCGGGCGTAGAGCAGGTGCAAGATGGCGTGCTCGATGCCGCCGATGTACTGGTCCACGGGCATCCAGAAATTGGCCTTCTCGGGGTCGAAGGGCACCTCCTCGTTGCCCGCGTCGGCGTAGCGCAGGAAGTACCAGGACGAGTCGATGAAGGTGTCCATGGTGTCGGTGTCGCGCCGCGCCTTGCCGCCGCAGGAGGGGCAATCGACCTCGTAGAACTCGGGGTGAGCGGCCAGGGGGCTCTTGCCCTTGGGCCGGATGTCCTCCACGTCCTTGAGCGTGGGGAGCACCACCGGCAATTGCTCGTAAGGCACCGGCACGATGCCGCAGCTATCGCAGTGGATCATGGGGATGGGCGTGCCCCAGTAGCGCTGGCGGCTGATGAGCCAGTCGCGCAGGCGGTAGTTGACCTTGCCCTCGCCGATGCCTCGCTCCTCCATCCAGGCGATGACCTTCTTCTTGGCGTCCTCGACGTGGAGGCCGTCCAGGAAGCCGGAGTTGATGGCCGGGCCGTCTTCGGTGTAGGCCTTGCCCTGCCAGCCCGCAGGGGGCTGCACGGTGCGGACGATCTCGAGCCCGAACTTCTCGGCGAACTCCCAGTCGCGCTCGTCCTGCCCCGGCACCGCCATGATCGCGCCGGTGCCGTAGCCCGAGAGCACGTAGTCGGCGATCCAGACCGGGATCTCCTTGCCGTTGGCCGGGTTGACGGCGTAGGCCCCGGTCCAGACCCCGGTCTTCTCGCGGTCCTCGCGCTGCCGCTCGACCTCGCTCTTCATGCGGGTGGCCGCGACGTAGGCCTCGACGGCCTCCTTCTGCTCGGGGGTGGTGATCCGGGCGACGAGCTCGTGCTCGGGGGCCAGCACCATGAAGGTGGCGCCGAAGATGGTGTCGGGGCGGGTGGAGAAGACCCGGATCTTCGCGTCGTGGCCCTTGACCTGGAAGTCGAACTCGGCCCCGGTGCTCTTGCCGATCCAGGCCCGCTGCATGGCCTTGACCTTCTCGGGCCAGCGCGGGAGCTTGTCGAGGTCGTTCAAGAGGCGCTCGGCGTAGTCGGTGATCTTGAGGTACCACTGCTCGAGCTCGCGCTTCTCGACCAAGGCCCCGCTGCGCCAGCCGCGCCCGTCGATGACCTGCTCGTTGGCGAGCACGCTCTGCTCGACCGGGTCCCAGTTGACGTAGCTCTTCTTGCGGTAGGCCAGCCCCTTCTCGTACATCTTGAGGAAGATCCACTGGTTCCACTTGTAGTACTCGGGGGTGCAGGTCGTGACCTCGCGGCTCCAGTCGTACTGGATGCCCATTAAGGCGAGCGACTCCTTCGACTGCTTGATGTTGCCGAAGGTCCAGTCGGCGGGGCTGACGCCGAACTTCAAGGCCGCGTTCTCGGCGGGCAGGCCGAAGGCGTCCCAGCCGAAGGGGTGCAAGACCGAGTAGCCCTGCTGGGTGCGCCATCGGGCCAGCACGTCGCCCATGGTGTAGTTCTTGAGGTGGCCCATGTGCAAGTCGCCGGAGGGGTAGGGGAACATCACCAGGACGTAGCTCTTGTTGGCCCCGCCCTCCTTGGCCTCGAGCAGGCCGGTCTGCTGCCAGTACTTCTGCCACTTGGGCTCGAGCTCGTGGGGGTTGTATTTGTCCATGCTCATCGTTTTCGTCCCTCTCTTTGGCCGGGATCCCCGAACCGGGCGCCGCGCTCGGCTTTATGGGCCGCGTCACCGCTAGGGGTGCCTGCCGGCTTGATTCCGGCTCGGGGTACTAAAAATCCCCCTTCACGCCGAAGGGGGAGGCCGGACACCTGGCTTCTTAGCAGGGGCCTCCCGGTAGTTCTAGTAGCCGTCCGGCGAACTTCATGGAGCCATGATAACACGCTTTGGCGGCGGGGGGCTCGAGAAGCGCACGCCTCAGCGCCCGGCCCGGCCGGGCGCTACGTGAGGGTTACATTAAGCTTCTGTCTTGAATTTGGCTAATGCGGGAAGACAATCGTCCGGTAGCGTAGGACTTGGGTAACAGAGCTATAGAGCCGGGCCAGAAGAAAGGTCGTACGGTTACCCGCTGCTCATGAGGTCTGGCCCGAACTTGTGCGGAGTAATGAGGAGGCGTATGAAACTGCAAGTAAAGTTGTTCGGTCTGGTGGCCGCCCTTGGCATCCTGGCGGCGTGCTCGGGCGCTCCCAACCTGAGCAACAACGTGCCGGGCGTTCCCTCGGACTCGCCCACCAGCTTCAGCCAGAGCCAGGCCAGCGCAAACAAGAGCGCTCTGGTCGGAGCCATAAACCAGATTGCGGTGGGCCTGACCGGCGACTTCGGCCCTAGCTCTGCCAGCCCGACGGAAGCAGCGGCGGCCCTGGTGGAGAAGGAATACCCCACGGTAGCCAAAGACCTCCGACGGGTTCAGCTCACGGGCGGGTCCCTCCGGATCCAGGGCACGGCAAATTGCGAGCAAGGTGGCACCGTCACCTTCCCCGACGACGGGGACATCGTAGATAACGACGGGGACGGCATCCCGGTCTACGCGGAGATCCGCTACAACAACTGCAAGGAAGACGGCGTGACCGCCAACGGCCTGCTCCTGGGGATGCAGGATAAGAACGACAGCAACCCGGCGGGCGGCTTTACCTTCCTCATCGACCTCAGCCTGACCGACGGCACCGACACCGCCCGGTTGGCCCTGGGCATCGACTATACCCCCGGGGCGGGTGGCGCTTACAACGTCCGGTACGGCTACTTGATCCAGGAGAACGACGACAAGCTCGCTTTCGGCGTGAACATGTCCTACACGCCTAAGTCGGACGGCAACAGCGACCCCTACGACGCGGGCTTCGTCAACTTCACCGGCCGCTTCGTGTACAAGTTGGACGGCGAGAACTACGTCCTCGACATGAAAGGCGAGAACCTGGAGCACAGCTCGAGCTGCACGAGCACCTTCGTCAGCGGGAAGGCCACCTTCCAGGACAACGCGGGCAACAAGCTGGTGATCCAGTACACCGGCTGCAACAGCTACACCGTCACCTACAACGGCAACCCCATCTGACAGAGGCACGAGGAGGGGGCGGGCTCAGGCCCGCCCCCTCGCTTTTGGGCCGCTAGTTTACCGGCGGGTCTTTGCGGCGGGTTCCCACGGCCGTCATGATGCCGACGCCCGCCAAAATGATGGCCCCCACGATGATCCACGTCTGGGGAACCCCCAGCAGGTTGGCGCCGTAGATCAGGCCGACCATAAGGACTATGAAACCGATCAGGTACACCGCCATGTTGGACATCGCTACCTCCTACTCTTTCTCCGGCTTGCTCCCCTCGGGCTCCGACTTGGGCGAGATGGTGCCCGAGGCGGGCAGGGGGTCGCTGGCGGGGAAGGTGTCCTCGAGCGCCTCGTCGAGGTCTTTCTCGCTCATGTCCTCGGGGGTCTTGTCCGGGATGATGGCTGAATCCTCGCTGGGGCGTTTGTGCGTACCATCCATAACGCAACCGTAGGGCCCCAAGCTTAGGCATAACTGTTGGCGGGCTGAGGGCAAATGCGGGCGGGGTCCTAACGCCGGGCAGAGGGTTGTGGGTTGAATAGCCCTGGTTGTGGACAAGGAGGAACGGTATGGAGCCGGGACGTCAGGATTTGTACCGCTACGTCGTCGAGGAATTCGCCGAGGATTACCGTGAGGGCGAGCTCGAGCGCCGGGAGTTTTTGCGCCGCATGGTGCTGCTGGGCGGCGGGGTGGGCGGGGCGCGGGCCCTGCTGGCCTCGCTGGGCATCGCCGGGGTGAGCACGGCCGAGCTGGCGCAGGCGCAGGAAGGGGCGGCGCAGGCCACCCCGCCGCAGGGACAGCCGCTCGTAGACCCCAACGACCCCGCGATCGAGGCCGGGATGATCGAGTACCCGGCCCGCGGCTTCACCCACTTGGCCTACCGGGCCAAGCCCAAAGGGGTCACGGCCGCGCCGGGCATCCTGGTGATCCACGAGAACCGGGGGCTGCAGCCGCACATCCACGACGTCGCCCGCCGCCTCGCCAAGGCGGGGTACATCGCCCTGGCCCCCGACCTCGTCTCCAAGATCGGGGGCACGGCCCGGACCACCGACACCGCCCAGATCTCCAGCTTCCTGGCCCAGACCCCCGGCGACGAGCACGTCGCCAACCTGCTCGAGGCCCTCAAGGTGCTCAAGGCCACGCCGGGCGTGCAGGCCGACCGGCTGGGCGCGGTCGGCTTCTGCTTCGGCGGCGGCCTGACCTGGCGGCTGGCGACCGAGGCCCCCGAGCTCAAAGCCGCCGTGCCCTTCTACGGCCCCGCCCCCGACCTCGCCAAGGTGCCCAACATCAAGGCCGCGGTGCTGGGCATCTACGGCGGCAACGACGCGCGCATCAACGCGGGCATCCCCGCGCTCGAGGAGGCGCTCAAGAAGGCCAACGTCCGCTATCAGATCAAGATCTACGAGGGCGCCAACCACGCCTTCCACAACGACACCGGCGCCAACTACAAGAAGGACGCCGCCGAGGACGCCTGGCGCATGACGCTCGAGTGGTTCAAGGCCCACCTGTAGGCCGGTGGAAAACGCGAGCGGCGGGCCACAGCCCGCCGCCGTCTCGAGGACTGCCCGCTACTTGGCCTGGAGTTTGGGGGTCAGGAAGGCGTTGGTGTAGAACTCGGTCGCCGGGAGGTTGGTGCTCACGCGCCCGGTGGCCTTGAGCAGGCTGAGGCTGCTGACCCAGGCCTGGGGGTTGGAGAACCCCAGCCCCGCCTGGCGGCTGTAGGGCGACTCGTAGAGCCGGACGGAGGCGGTGAGCACGCGGTAGCGCATCTCGTCGAGGTTCTGCACGTACTTCTTGGCGGCCTCGAAGGCTTTGCGCGGGTTGGCGAGGGTGAAGGCCACGGCCTCCTGCGAGGCGCCGAGGAAGCGGCGGGCGAGGTCGGTGTTCTCGAGCACCTTGTCGGTGCTGATGACGCCGTTGCCCGGCGAGCGGTTGTAGGGCCCGGCGGGGATCACGTTGAGCTTGACCCCCTGGCTCTGCAGGAAGACCGGCTCGTTGTTGACAAAGCCCATCGCCACGTCCACCCGCTTCTGCACGACGGCCTCGGCCTGGGTGAAGCCGATGTTGACGATCTTGACGTCGCTTTCCTTCAAGCCTGCCGCCCGCAGGATGGCCTGCAAGGAGGTCAGCGAAACCCCGAACATCCCCGGCATGCCGATGGTCTTGCCCTTGAGGTCGCGCACCGACTTGATGTTCTTCTCGGCCAGCGAGAAGAGGGCGTTGGGCACCGACTGGTACAGCGCCATGACGTACTTGAGCGGGATGCCCTGCGCCCGCAGCGCGATCACGTCCTCGGCGTCGGCGACCACGAAGTCGAGCTTGCCCTGCGCGAGCAGGGGGTAGAGCTCACTGGCGAAACCGTGCTGGAACTCGACCTCGAGCCCCCTCTTCCCGTAGATCCCCTCCACCACCCCCGCGTAGAACGGCGCGAACTGCACGTCGGGCAGGTAGCCCAGCCCCACCCGCACCTTTTCGGCCTGAGCCAGCGAGAACACCAACGCCAAGACCACGAAGACCCACTTTTTCATCTGAGCAAACCTCACGTCACACGTGCGACCCAAGGCGGAACCCGGCCAGGCACGAACCGGCCGACGCCACGGAAAGCCAAGCGTTGTGTGGGGTTTGCGGTTATGAGGTGTTGCACATGCCTCGCGCTCGAGCCAGGTGACTCGAGCTTCACTCCTTCTCCCATCCCGACTGTCACGGTCGGCCCCGGAGTTTCACCGGGTCGGGCCTGGATGTGCCGCAGATTTCCAGGCTTCGCGGGCTGTACCGCCGGTGGAGATTTGCACTCCGCCCTGAAGGAATGGGCCTTTCGGCCCGCTGTCAGTTTAGCCGCTGGAAGGCCGGGCGAAAAGTAGACCAGGCCAGCCTCGCTATGATGGAAGAACCTTGGCCGAGTTCGATCCGTCTGAGGTCATGGCTTTGGCCGGTCTCGAGGTGCAGGACCGGGGCTATGCGTTGTTCAGCCGGGGGATGGTGCTCGAGGGCACCCGGCAGGGCAAGCGCTACAGCGCCCGCATCAAGGGCAGCGCCCCCTACCCCTACCGCGCCTGGATCGACCTGGAAAAGCAGGACTGGGGCTGCTCGTGCCCCTACACCTGGGGCCCGGTGTGCAAGCACGTGGTGGCGGTGGCCTACGCCATCCAGGAAGCTCCTGAGATCTTCCAAGCCAAGCGCAGGCGGAAGAAAAAGACAGCAGACCCCAAGCAGTTAGCCCTGCAAGAACTCTCCGACGAAGCCCTGCTGGAACTCCTCTGGGAACTATCCGAACAGCGTCCGGAGCTGATGGAAGAGTTCGCTTATAACCTGCTGCAACGGACGAGGGAGGAATGGGGTTGACCCGCAAGCTGCTCGTCCTGGACCTGGACGAGACCCTGTTCCATGCAGCTCGGAGGCCGCTCGAGCGAGCTCCCGACCTCATCCTGTTTGACTATTTCGTCTACTGGAGGCCTTACGCCCGGCACTTCATCGCCTCAGTCGCCTCTTGGTACGAGTTGGCCGTCTGGAGCTCGGCGGGCAAGCTCTATGTTGAGCGGGCGCTCGAGGCTCTCGTCCCTCCGGGCATCCTGCTGAGCTTCGTCTGGAGCCGGGAGCGCTGCACCCAGGGCTACGACCCGGCCATGGGAGAGCACTACTGGATCAAGGACCTGAAGAAATTGCGGCGGCGGGGTTACCGCCTCGAGCACGTTCTCGTGGTCGATGACAGCCCGGAGAAGCTGGAGCGCAACTACGGGAATTGGGTGCCGGTCCGGCCCTACCTCGGCGCGGCCGACGACACGGAATTGCTCGAGCTGATCCCCTACCTCGAATATCTGAGCGGCGTAGAGAACGTCCGGACGGTCGAGAAACGGCACTGGCGCGGTGGCGCCTACCGCCTGCGGTAACGCAGCACCCAGTACTCCAGCAGCGTCACCAGCCCGTAAAGCGCGATGCCCAGGACCACGTTGACCCCCACCGCCGCGAAGGCGTTGGCGTAGCGGAAGGACAGCCGCTCGGTGTTGGCGAAGGCGCCCAGGCCCTGACCCTGGAAGGTGAAGTCGGCGACGACGGCGCCGATGAGGGCGAGGGAGACCGTGAGGCGCAGGCCGCCCAGGAGCACGGGGAGGGCGCCGGGGAGCTCGAGCTTGGTCAGGATGCCCCAGGGATTGGCCCCGATGGTCTGGAAGACCTCGCGGTAGGTGCGGTCCACCTCGCGCACGCCGACCATGGTCGAGACCATCACCGGGAAGATCGAGATGAGGGTGGTGGTGATGAGCTTGGCCTCGAGGCTGAAGCCGAACCAGATCACCAGCAGCGGGGCCACGATCACGGTGGGGATGGCCTGCAACGCCACGATGAAGGGGGAGAGCAGCCGCTCCATGGTGCGCAGGCGGCCCATCAGGTAGCCGATGGGGGTGCCGATGAGCAGCGACCACAGCACGCCCAGCGCGGCGATCTGGAGGGTGGCGAGGGCGCTTTGGGCGAGCTGGGGGGCGTTCTGCAGGGCGGCCTGCCACACCGCCAGGGGCGAGGGGAAGAACAGGGGGATGCGGGCGGAGAGCAGCGTCCAGCTCAGCAGCAGCAGGCCGGTGAGGCCCAGCACGCCGAGCAGTTCCCACGGCGGGCGCAGCGGCTTGGCGGGGGGCTCGACGTGGGTGGAGTCGGCCACGCCCAGCCGGGCGCGCAGCTCGGCCTCCACGCCGTCGGTGAAGGCGGTGATGCGGCCCTCGTCGCGGGTGTCGAGCACGGTCTCGATCAGGCCTCCCTTCAGCACCACCACCCGGTCGGCCAGGTAGACCGCCTCGCGGATGGAGTGGGTGACGAAGAGGATGGTCTTGCCGCTCTTCTTGTGCAGCTCCTTGAGCTCGAGGTTGAAGCGCTCGCGCACCAGCGCGTCGAGGGCGGCGAAGGGCTCGTCCATCAGCAGCACTTCGGCGTCCTGGGCCAGGGCGCGGGCGATGGCGACGCGGGCCTTCATGCCCCCCGAGAGCTGGTGGGGGTAGAGGTGCAAATAGGGCCTCATGCCCAGGTGGGTGCTGACCTTGCCGCGCCCGGTGAGCTCGATGGGCAGCCGGATGTTCTGCTCGACGGTGCGCCAGGGCAGCAGGCGGTAGTCCTGGAAGACCATGGCCGGCTGGCCGCTCACGCTGACCTCGCCGCCGTGGGCCTTTTGCAGCCCGGCCACCACCCGCAGCAGCGTGCTCTTGCCGCCGCCCGAGGGCCCGATGATGGCGATGAACTCGCCCCGGGCGACCTCGAGGTCCACCCCCCGCAGCACCGCGCGGCCGTCGAACTGCACCGACACCTGGCGCAGCCGGATGGCCGGGTCTTGGGTGGCTGGGGGGGGTAGGGTAGGCGAGGGCAGGCTCACGCCTATAGCATAAGGACCCTCGAGGCCCGCACTGAAAGGGGCCTTACAGGCCGCTCGGCCAGACGGTGAGCCTTGTTTAGGGGGGCGTTAGCCGTTCTAACGTGTTCCAAAGGCTTCTCATTCATCGCATGAGAAGATTGAGAAGTTCGTTTGTGGAGGTGGTATGCGAATTTGGGTTCGACCAACGGCTTTAGTCCTCACGGCGCTGGCGCTCAGCTCGTGCAACCTGTCGGGCGGCGGCGACGGCAAGGGTTTCCAGACCTTCAGGCCCGGCAGCGTGCTGGAGATCGAGCAGCAACTGACCGTTAACGTCGTCTTTGTAGGGTATGAGGAGGGCAACGGCCCCCGGCAGATCAACCTCGACGAGTTCAAGAAGGTGTTGCCTGCCAAGTACAGCGCCGTCAACCGCTACCCTACCTTCTACCTGGAAAAGCCCGCTAAGGAGCTGACGGGCACGAGCTTCACCTACAAGTACAACGTCAAGTTCGCCCCCCAGGCCTTCGAGGACGAGTTCTTCGCCAAGCTGAACGAGCTGGCCCAGAAGCAGCCGCTGACGGTGTACCAGGAGTCCTACAACTGCCAGGCCGACCTGGGCGCCGGCGAGCCCTGCCCCGGCGACGCCCCCAACATCAGCAAGAAGGTCACCGAGAATTACTGGATCGACGCCTTCCAGACCGAGAAGTGGCTGGTCGAGAACGCGGGCAAGGCCGGGGTGGACCCCAAGAACTACACCATCTTCTTCGTCAACTGGTACGGCCGCCCCGACTTCAAGCACCACGTCTACGTCAAGACCGACGAGCCCGACCCCGACACCGGGTTCAACTTCGGCGAGCTGCTCTCCTCGCGCAAGATGAGCGCCTGGGGCGGCAGCATCCCCGACGACCGCCAGGGCGCGGGCGCCTCGCTGGGCAGCACCGCCCGCGTGTGGTTCCACGACCTCTCGGCCGGCCCCGAGGCCCAGAGCGACAACTGGGACATCACCCGCGCCGACCTCGACGGCGACGGCAAGACCGACTACCGCATGCCGCCGGTGTGGGAGTACGGCAACCCCAAGCTCACCTACCGCCCCTTCAACGACCTCTCCGGCGACCTGGGCAAGATCACCCGTTACGTGGCGATCAACCTGCTGTTCACCCCCTCGCCGCTCTACCGCGTGACCCTCACCCCGCACCAGATCCCCGACGACATCCTGCTCAACGTCAACTTCTACAACGAGGCGGCGGCCGGGGATAAGGGGCAAGACCTCTTCGACCCCGACCTCACCGTGGCGCTGCTGAAGGCGCTGCAGCCGATCAACGACTTCGCCGCCACCGTCCGCGAGCTCACCTACGACGCCCAGGCCCAGTGCGCCTTCGAGTCCTACTTCGACGCCGAGGTCTGCTACCCGCAGTACGCGCTCAGCCAGCAGGCCTCGAGCGCCGGCGCCAACGCCTTCATCGACAACCTGCTCGAGATGAAGCAGCCGGGCTTCTTCCAGGGCGGCGCCGGCTACGAGATCCCCATCTTCGCCTACAACGTCGCCGGCGACATCCCCTACCTGGGCCTGGCCGACGACGACTGGCGCTCGGGCACCCAGACCCTCATCTACGCGGCCAACAACCCCATCGCCAAGGCCCGCTATGGCTACACCACCACCGTCACCCACGAGGTCGGGCACCACATCGCCCTCTCGCACCCCCACGACGGCTACGACTCGGCGAGCAACAAGGACTACGGCCCCAGCAACGAGTTCTACTACGCCTGGCTGGGCGACATGTCCAACAGCACCATGAGCTACATCGACCTCACCGCCGAGTTCGGGCAGTTCAACCGCGACGCCATGAACCGCTACTTGGTCGCGGCCTACCTCAACTCCGGCGGCG
The DNA here is from genome assembly GCF_003574345.1 of Calidithermus terrae. Lineage (NCBI taxonomy): Bacteria > Thermotogati > Deinococcota > Deinococci > Thermales > Thermaceae > Calidithermus > Calidithermus terrae. Next base: position 12,402 of record NZ_QXDL01000021.1, on the reverse strand, counting down.
CCATCCTGCAGGCCATGCTCGAGGCCAAGAAGCTCGACCCCAAGGCCGTGCCCGCCCCCCTCAAGGAGGCCGACGCCAAGATGGCCGAAGCGCTCAAGGCCTACAAGGCCATGGACTACAGCGCCGCGGCCGTGCAGGCCAAGCAGGCCTACGACACGGTGGTGGCGAGCGCCCTGGCCGCGGGCGTGAGCATCCGCAACTACTGGTTCGACGGCTACGAGCTCGAGCCCGCCAGCCAGCACGCCGCCCTGCGCGTGTCCAGCGACCTCAAGAACGCCCCGCTGCCCATCAACGAGTCGAGGGCGCTCGAGCGGCGGATGCGGCCTTGAGGGTGTCGATAGCTGATAGTCGATAGCTGATAGCCGAACGCTAAACGCTAAACGCTAAACGCGGTCGTACGTTCTACGTCGTACGCAAAACGCAAAACGCAGGACGCAAAACGTGAGACGCGGGACGCCTCGGCCCTCGGCGGGGAGGGGTTCACACAAGACACGAGCCACGAACTGATAGCTGATACCCGATTCGGTCAGTTCGTCACCGAACGGTGACGCCGCCCCGCCTTGGCGGGGCGGCCGACCGAAGGGTGTGCTCTAGGGTTCAAAAAGATAGCCTCTGAAGATCTTTGGTTTGGATGACTATCTTTTTGAATCCGGTATGGCAGCTGATGGCTGAACGCGGGGGGCGCACCGTACGGTGCGCCCCCCCGCCATCCGTAGCCTCAGGCCGAGGCCGGGAGACCGGCGGCTTTGAGGAGTTCTTCCACCTTGTCGGTGGCTTCCCAGGGGAAGCCCTCGCGGCCGAAGTGGCCGTAGGCGGAGGTAGCGGTGTAGATGGGCCGTTGGAGGCCGAGGTTCTGGATGATGGCCTTGGGGCGGGCGTCGAAGATCTGCTGCGCGATCTTGGTGATCTGCTCGTCGGGGATGACGCCGGTGCCGAAGGTTTCCACGCGCATGCCCACCGGGCGGGCCTTGCCGATGGCGTAGGCCAGCTCGACCAGGGCGCGGCGGGCCAGCCCGGCGGCCACGATGTTCTTAGCCATGTAGCGGGCGTAGTAGGCCGCCGAGCGATCGACCTTGGTGGGGTCCTTGCCGCTGAAGGCCCCGCCGCCGTGGGGGACGGCGCCGCCGTAGGTATCGACGATGATCTTGCGCCCGGTGAGCCCGGTGTCGCCGTGGGGGCCGCCGATGACAAACTTGCCCGAGGGGTTGACGAGGTAGAGGGTCTCCTCGGTGAGGTAGCGCTCGGGGATGGCCTGCCGCATGACCTTCTCGATGACGTCGTGGCGGATCTGCTCCTGGGTGGCGTCTTCGGCGTGCTGGGTGGAGATGAGCACGGTGCCGACGTAGAGGGGCTTGTTGTCCTCGTAGACCACCGTTACCTGGGCCTTGCCGTCGGGGCGGAGGTAGGGGATCTCGCCGGTCTTGCGGGCCTCGGCCAGGCGGCGGGTGAGGCGGTGGGCCAGCGAGATGGGCAGGGGCATGAGCTCGGGGGTCTCGTCGATGGCGTAGCCGAACATCAGGCCCTGGTCGCCGGCGCCGGTGTGGTCGAGCTCGTCGCGCGAGCCGAGCTCACGCCACTCCCACGACTCGTTGACGCCCCCCGCGATGTCGGGGGACTGCTCGTCGATGGCGGTGATCACCGCGCAGGTCTGGCCGTCGAAGCCGAACTTGGCCCGGTTATAGCCCACGTCGATGACGGTCTGGCGCACCAGGCTGGGGATGTCGACGTAGCTCTCGGTGGTGATCTCCCCGGCGACCATCACCAAGCCGGTGGTGACCAGCGTCTCGCAGGCGACCCGCGACTTGGGGTCCTGGGCCAGCATGGCATCGAGGATGGAGTCCGAGATGCGGTCGGCCAGTTTGTCGGGGTGCCCTTCGGTTACCGATTCGGATGTGACCAAGCGCAGCAACTTTCACCTCCTGAAATTGGGTCGACCAATCCTGCTTAGGGTAGCAGGAGACAAAGCCGAACCACTATAGCACCTGCACATCCTCAGGCTGTGAGCCCGGGCCGCAAGGCTCGTGGCTCACGGCACCCGGCGGAAACGGACCGCCACCTCGAAGCTGCGCCGCCAGGGGAAGCTCACGCCCAGCAGCTCGAGCCGGTCCCCCAAAAACTCGGGCAGCGGCTGCTCGCGCAGGTGCCCCAGCGCCAGCACGTCCACGCCCTCCAGCAGCGGCTCGGCGAAGAAGCGGCGCACCCACGGCCGACCCACCTCGCCGTAGAGGTACTGCAGGTAGCTCTCGGCCAGGCGGTCGAGGCGGCCCTCGAGGTCGCGCAGGAACAGCCCCCCCTGGGCCAGGGCGCTGCCGAGGTTGTTGGCGGGCGTGCCCCAGGAGGCGTAGCTGGCGAGGTGGGGGTAGCGGCCGATCCCCAGCAGGTAGTCCATCAGGCGCTTGTCGCCCCGGTTGACCGCGGCGACGTCGGCCACCGCGACCGGGGCCTCACGCCCGGCCCGCAGCAGGGTGAGCACCGCCTGGCGGGGGTCCTTGCCGGTGTAGACCAAAAGCGCCAGGTCGGGCCGCTCCTCGACCGCCTGCATCCCGCCGCTGGCGAGCAGCCGCCGCACGCTGTCCTCGAGGGGGATCCCCTCGTAGCGGGTGGGCCGGGCCGCCGCGCCGGGGTCGTCGTACCACACCCGCACCCTCAGGCCGGGCGCCAGCGTGCGCAGCAGCAGCAACTGCCCGCTCTCGTCGGCGCCGGGGCGGGTGGGCAGGGGCAGGGCGGCGGCTTCCTGCACGGCGGGGGAACCGGGCAGCGCGTCGTCCCAGGGGGCCTCGACGTGGTCCAGGCCCCAGCCCTCCAGGGCGCGGAGCACCTCGAGGTTGCGCTCGCGGTGCTTGGCGTCGGGGTGGCGGGGGATGACCCCGAAGGCCACCACCTGGCCGCCGAACTTGCCCTTCCACGCCCGCAGCACCGCCAGCCGCGCCAGGGCCTCCGCGGCGGGCAGCGCCACCTCGCGGCTTTGCACCAGCCCCCCGTAGGCCAGCGCGTCCAGGCTCGCCACCAGCCGTTCGCCGGGGGTGTTGATGAGCCAGGTGGAGAGGTCGAGCGGCCGTGCCCCCTCGCGGCCGCGGTACAGCTCGGCCGGGGGGCACTGCACGCGGCCCCAGGTGCAGGGGGCCCAGTTGGGGGGCCGGTTGTCGAGGGGGACGTAGAGGGTTTGGGCGAAGCCGCCGGAGGCGAGCAGCAGGGTCAGCAGGAACAGCAGTTTGTGATGGGGTTTCCACTGCGGCGGGGGCGAAGTCATAGGATAGTGATACAAACAAACGTGTGAGGGTAGCTAAGAAGGCGCGAAGGCTATCCCTTACATTCTGCTCTCACGCCTCCGGCTACACTGGTTGGGTGGAGCGGGACGTTGCCAGCCCCAACAATTTCGCGAAGCAGCAGGCCACCACCGAGGCCGAGATCCTGGCACGCCGGGTTTTTTTCCATGATTTCCTGCACCGCCTGCGGGGGCAACCCAACGACCTGCTGCCCTTCGACGCCGTCAACCGCCTGCGCCCCAAAGGCGAGCACTACCTGGGCCTGCGCACCATCGAAGTAGACAAGATCGTGGGCTCGGTTGACCGCTACGGCGACTTCGACGAGCACTTCCTGCCCAAGGAGCCCTACACCATCGAGCGCTGGACCCGCCTGCGCGAGGCGCAGCTCGAGGGCACCGAGTTCCCGCCCATCGAGGTCTACCAAGTAGGCGACGCCTACTTCGTCAAGGACGGCAACCACCGCACCGCCCTCGCCAAGGTCCAGGGCCAGCACTACATCGACGCCTACGTCATCGAGCTCGAGGTCCCGGTGGACCTCAGCCCGGAAGACACCCTGCGCGACGTGATCCTCAAGGGCGAGTACGCGCACTTCCTCGAGCGGACCAAGCTCAGCCAGCTCCGCCCCGACCACGAGCCCATCCTCTTCTCCAAGGCCGGGCGCTACGACGTGCTCGCCGAGCACGTCCGCACCCACCAGTACTTCATGGGCCTCAACCAGAAGCGCCACGTCACCTGGGAAGAGGCCGTGACCGACTGGTACGACCACCTCTACAGCCCCACCGTGCGGGAGATCCGCGAGCAGAACTTGCTCAAAGACTTCCCCGGCCGCACCGAGGCCGACCTTTACCTGTGGGTCTCCGACCACCGCTACTACCTCTCGCAGGCCCTGGGTCACGACGTCGGCGCGGAGAAAGCCATAATCTCGGCCCAGCGCACGGCACCCAAGGGGCCCCTGAGCCGGGCGCTCGAGTGGGTGAGCGGGCTGTTCCGGCGGCGGAGGCCGCAGATGGGGTAGCTGCCGATGGCCGGGCGCGGGTCGTGCGTCGTACGTCGTACGCAAAAAGCCAAACGCAAGACGCGGGACGCAAAACGCCCTGGCCCTCGACAAGCCACGTGGCCCATCTGCCTCTCGCACGTTTTCTGCTCTCGGGATTTACCGGGATAAAATCACGCTGTGTTCACCCTCGAGTCCAGCCTGCTCCGCCTGGAGGTAAACCCCGAGGTCGGGGCCAGCGTGGCCGCGTTCGAGGCCCGGTTGGGGGGAGAGTGGGTGGCGGTCATGCGGCCCACGCCCCGGCCGCTGCCGGGGAGGTCCAGCCCTTACTCGAGCTTCACCCTCGCGCCCTACTCCAACCGCATCCGGGGGGCGCGGTTTCGCTTCGCGGGGCGGGAGTACCGGCTGCAGCCCAACACCCCGGAGGGAAACGCCCAGCACGGGGACGTGCGCAACCGGCCCTGGCAGGCCGAAAAGCCTGGCCCCGGCACCCTGGTCTGTAGCTTCGAGTCGGGGCGGTTCGAAGACGTCAACTGGCCCTGGGCCTTCACGCTGCTCAAGACCTACCGCCTCGAGGGCAACACCTTCGACACGGTGCTCGAGCTGACCAACGCCTCGGACGAGCCGATGCCGGCGGGGTTCGGGCTGCACCCCTACTTCGTGTGGCGCTTGCCGGGCTCGCGGGACGTGGAATTGCAGTTCGGCGCGCAGGGCTACTACCGCACCGGCGAGAGCCTGATCCCCGACGGGCCGATGGGCGCGGTGCCCGCCGAGCTCGACTTCAGCCGTTCCCGCGCGCTGGGCGGGCAGAAGGTCAACGGGGTCTACGGCGGCTGGGACGGGCGGGCGGTGCTCGAGTGGCCCGGCAGCGGGGTGCGGATGCGGCTCGAGGCCGACCCGGTGTTCGCTCACCTGGTGGTCTTCACCGCGCCCGACGGCACGCTGGCGGTGGAGCCCGTCACCAACGCCACCGACGGCTTCAACCTGATGGCGCAGGGCGTGGAGGGGCACGGGGTGGTGGTGCTGGGGCCGGGGGAGAGCCTGAGGGGCCGGGTGCGGCTGCGGCTCGAGGGGCCCTGACGCCGAGCGGCCTCAGCCCTTGCCGATGAGGTAGACCCCCAACAGGTACAGCCCCAGCACCAGCAGCTTGACCGTCACCAGCAGCCACAGCCAGCGGCGCACCTCGGGGTCCATGCCCCAGGCATACCACCCCTTGGTGTGAGGGGCCCCGGGAGCGCCATGAGAAAGTGCAGGCTACCGCCGGGTCGCCAGCACGAAGCCGACGAGGCACAGCAGCAGCCCCACCGCCCGCACGGCGGTGAGCTGCTCGCGGAAGAAGATCAGGCCGATGGGCACTAGCAAGAACAGGGCCGCCACGTTGGCGACGATGGGGGCCAGGGCCAGGTTCCAGCCCGCGCGGTAGGCCAGCAAGTAGCCGAGCTCGAGGCCCACGACCGCCAGGGCCAGCGCCGCCGGGGCCCAGTTCATCCCCCGGAGGAAGCTGCCCGGCGAGCGGTCGGCGGGGTAGAAGAACAGCGCCACCGTGCACACCACGATCCCCAGGGCGTACACGAAGATCAGGGCGTAGAAGGGGTTGAGCGCGTGGGGCATGGAGCGCTGGGCGATCTGGTAGAGCACGATGCTGGCGACCACCAGCCCGATGGAGAAGAGGTAGAGGCTCATCGCCCACAACTTTACGCCCCGGACGGTGCTCGACAGGGCGAGCTTGCGCCCGGCGGGGAAAGTGTATACAGTATACACGTGACCGAGTTCCAACGCCCCAGTTCGGTGCGCGAGGCGGCCTACCTGCACCTGCGCGAGGCCATCCTGGGCGGGACTCTGCTGCCGGGGACGCGCATCTCGGAGCCGGGGCTGGCCGAGAGCCTGGGCATCAGCCGCACGCCGGTGCGCGAGGCCTTGCAGCGCCTGAGCCAGGAGGGCCTGGTCGAGCTCTCGCCCAACAAGGGCGCGCGGGTGCGGGTGATCACGCCCCAGGAGGTGCGCGAGGTCTACGAGGTGCGGGCCTTGCTCGAGGCCGAGGGCGCGCGCCTGGCGGCGCAGCGGGCCAGCGAGGCCGAGCTCGAGGCCCTCGCCCAGCGGCTCGAAGCCCTCGACCGCATCCCCGCCGAGCAGTACCCCGAGCAGATGCGCGTGGACTTCGAGTTCCACAGCCTGCTGATGGAGGCCAGCCACAACCGCACCCTGGCGCGGGTTTACCAGGACCTGCGCTCCGGGCTGGCGCTGGTGCGCGCGCACCAGCAGACCCTCTCCCAGCACCCCAAGACCCGCGAGCAGCACCGCCAGATCCTGCAAGCCCTTCAGGCGCGCGAGGCCGAGCGGGCCGCGAGGGCCGCCAAGGCCCACGTGCTCTACTTCATGGAAGTCGTACTCGAGGCCGCCCAGCGGCAGGGAGGACAGCAGTGGACCTGAACCAAAGCTACCGCTCGTTCGTGCTGGCTATCGCCCAGAACGAGACCTTCAAGAAACTCGTCATGACCCGCGGCAAGAACTTCGCCCGCCGCTTCGTCGCGGGGGACACCCTCGAGCAGGCCCTCGCGGCGGTGGAGGAGCTCGAGCAGGGCGGCGTGCACGCCATCTTAGACCTGCTGGGCGAGATGGTGACCTCCGAGGCGCAGTCGCGCGAGTTCCAGGCCGAGATCGTCCGGCTGGTGCGGGCCTTCGGCGCCCGACCTTACCCGCGCTACGTGGCGCTCAAGCTCACCCAGCTAGGTCTCGACCTCTCCGAAGACCTGGCTTTTTCGTTGATGACCGGGATCCTCGCCGAGGCCAAGCAGGCCGGTTGTTTCGTGCGCATCGACATGGAGGACAGCCCGCGCGTGGACGCGACGCTGCGGGTCTACCGGCGGCTGCGCGAGGGGGGCTTCGACAACACCGGGGTGGTGCTCCAGAGCTACCTCAAGCGCACCGAGCGCGACCTCGAGGAGCTGCTGCCCCTCAGGCCCGCCGTGCGCATCGTCAAGGGGGCCTACAAGGAGCCGGCGGAGGTGGCCTTCCAGGACAAGCGCATCATCGACAGCCAGTACCTGCTGCTCGCCAAGAAGGCCCTCGAGCACGGCCTCTACACCGCCGTCGCCACCCACGACCCGCGCATCATCGCCGAGATGAAGCGCTGGACCGCCGAGCGGGGCATCGGCAAGGAGGGTTTCGAGTTCCAGTTGCTCTACGGCGTGCGCCGCGACGAGCAGAAGAAGCTCGCCGCCGAGGGCTACACCGTGCGGGCCTACGTCCCCTACGGCACCGACTGGTACCCCTACCTCTCCCGCCGCATCGCCGAGCGCCCGGAGAACCTGGTCTTCGTGGCCCGCAGCCTGGTGCAGGGGTGAGCGATGCCGGACGCCCAACACCGGACGCGGTCGTACGTCGTACGTCCTACGTCGTACGCCGATAGCTCATAGCCGATAGCCGATAGCTAAACGCAAGACGCGAGACGCCTTGACCCTCAGCCCTCAGCCCTCGACGTGACTCAAAGGAGCCAACCATGACCCCCGAACCCTACCGCCCCGAACCCGTAGAGACCTTCCTGACCCCCGAGCCCCTCGCCGCCATGCACAAGGCGCTGGTGGAGGTGAAGGCCCAGCTCGGCCGCCACTACCCGCTCATCATCGGCGGGGAGAAGGTGGACACCGCCCGCAAGGTGGTCTCCACCAACCCCTCCGACCCCGCGCAGGTGGTGGGCACCACGGCCATGGCCTCCGCCGCCGAGGCCGACGCCGCGCTCGAGGCCGCCTGGAGGGCCTTCGCGGGCTGGAAGAAGTGGCCCCAGGAGGACCGCAGCCGCCTGCTGATGAAGGCCGCGCACGTCATGAAGCGCCGCCAGCGCGAGCTCGAGGCCTGGCTGGTCTGGGAGATCGGCAAGAACTACGTCGAGGCCGCCGCCGAGGTGGCCGAGGCCATCGACTTCCTGCGCTACTACGCCGTCCAGTCGCTCAAGTACGCCGCCGGCGCGCCCGTGACCCACTTCCCCGGCGAGGACAACGAGGCCTTCTACATCCCGCTGGGCGCGGGCGTGGTGATCGCGCCCTGGAACTTCCCCCTCGCCATCCTCTGCGGCATGATCATGGGCCCGGTGGCGGTGGGCAACACCGTGGTGGCTAAGCCCGCCGAGGACACCGTGGTGATCGCGGCCAAGCTCTTCGAGGTCTTCGAGGAGGCCGGGGTTCCGGCGGGCGTGGTCAACTTCCTGCCGGGCGAGGGCTCGGAGGTGGGGGCGCACCTGGTGGCCCACCCTAAGACCCGCTTCGTCAACTTCACGGGCTCTCTCGAGGTGGGCCTGCGCATCAACGAGACCGCCGCGAAGCTCGCGCCGGGCCAGCTCTGGCTCAAGCGGGTCTTCCTCGAGCTCGGCGGCAAGGACGGCCTGATCGTGGACGAGACCGCCGACCTCGAGGCCGCCGCGCTGGGCACCGTGCAGAGCGCCTTCGGCTTCCAGGGGCAAAAGTGCAGCGCCGCCAGCCGCCTGATCGTGGTGGACAAGGTGGCCGACCTGGTGGTCGAGCGCGTGGTCGAGCGGGCCCGCCAGCTCAGCGTGGGCCCCGCCGAGGAGAACCCCGACATGGGCCCCGTCGCCAGCGCCCAGCAGGAGAACACCGTCAGGAAGTACCTCGACATCGGCCAGGGCGAGGGCAAGCTGGTGCTGGGCGGCCACCGCCTGGAGGGCAGCGGCTACTTCTTCGAGCCCACCGTCTTCGACCACGTCGCCCCCGACGCCCGCATCGCCCAGGAGGAGATCTTCGGCCCCGTGCTCTCGGTGATCCGCGTCCCCGACTTCGACGCCGCGCTCGAGGTCGCCAACGGCACCCGCTTCGGCCTCACCGGCGGCCTCTACTCGCGCAGCCGGGAGCGGCTCGAGCGCGCCCGCCGCGAGTTCCACGTGGGCAACCTCTACTTCAACCGCAAGATCACCGGCGCGCTGGTGGGCGTGCAGCCCTTCGGCGGCTTCAACCTCTCGGGCACCGACACCAAGGCCGGTGGCCCCGACTACCTGCTCAACTTCCTGCAGATGAAGAGCGTTACCGAGCGGTACTGATGGGGCTGGGGGGTGTTGGGCGCTGGACGTCGAACGCGGGTCGTACGTCCTACGTCGTACGGGATACGCCCAATGCCGATAGCTGATAGCTAAACGCAAGACGCAAAACGCGAAACGCCGCAGGGCCGGGTCTCAGACCCGGCCCTTCTCCCTTCCTGCACACCTGCACATGGGGAGGGTGGGGAAGGGTGTTTTTCACTACGGGCTACCCTGAGCCCTCGGGCGTCAGCCGTCAGCTCACCTTCTCGAACTCCGTCAGGATCTTCTCGGTCTTGGCGTCGCGGATGCGCTTGATCAGCTTGCGGGCCTCGTGCTGGTCGCGCAGGGTTTTGGAGAGGATGATGGTCGAGCCGACGGTGAAGAGCAGGCCCATCGCCAAGTAGCCCTTGACCCACAGGTTCACGGGCAGGAAGATCACGCCCAAAGCGGTGCAGCCGAGCGATATGGCGAAGCAGATCTGGACGAAGGCGACCCAGGCCGGGGAGTCCTGCTGTATGCGGTCTTCTTCAAACATGCCAACCTCACGATCGGGATATTCTGGAGCTCCGACAATAAATTACCCGAACCTCACCGTGCTGGCAAGCTCGAGGCAGCGGATTTGGCGCTTTAAACCGCGCCGGCTTCTTGCTAGATGGCAGTGCCTCTAAAATTCCTGGTCGGCCTCGTGCAGGCGCTGGCCCCACAGGCTCTGGGGGCGGTGGTGCTCGAGCACGAGCGCGGCTACCCGTTCGTCCTTGATGTGCCGCGCGGCGTACTCCGGGTGGTGCCGGCGCACCTGCCAGGCGCCGTACAGGCCGCCCTTGAGGGGCTCGGCGGGGACCTTCGGGCTGTAGAGGCCGGCCAGGATGCGCTCGAGGGGGTAGTACGGCCTCAAGGCTTTTCCGCTGTCGTGGAGCAGGGCGGCCCGCACGGCGTAGCCTGGGGCGTCGGGGTGGCGGGACAGCAGGGTTCGGGCGACCTCGAGGGCGTGCTCGCGGTCGCGCACGTCCATGGCGCGGTAGAGCGGGGCTTCTTCGGGGGAGAGGTGCTGCAGTGCCCAAGCGTCGTCCGGCTGGCAGAGCGCGGGGAAAAAGGACCGTAGCAGCCGGCGGAATCGCCCGATCACGCTCTCATGATATAGTTCCGCTGGGATGTTAAAACCGTGAGCCCTTCCGCGGGCTCGATCCTAAGGAGGACCACGATGAGGGCGTTCATAGCAGAGTTCATCGGCGTTTTTGCCCTGGTTTTCGCCGGCATCGGGGCCATCCACGTCACCGAAGGCGGGGAACTGGTGGCGGTGGCCCTGGCCCACGGCCTGGCGATCAGCCTCATGATCCTGGCGGTGGGGCACGCCTCGGGCGGGCACTTCAACCCGGCCGTGACCTTCGCCATGCTCATCACCGGCAACATCAAGCTGGTCCCGGCCGTCGGCTACTGGGTGAGCCAGTTGCTGGGCGGCCTGGCCGCGGCCGCGCTGCTGGCCGGGCTCTACGGCGGCGAGGCGGTGCTCAAGGGCACCCCGGCGGTGGGGCTGGGCTTCAGCGCCCCGCAGGGCTTAGTGGCCGAGGTCGTCCTGACCTTCTTCCTGGTGCTGGTGATCTTCGCGACCGCGCTGCACCAGAAGCTGCCCGTCGCCGCCTTCGCCATCGGCCTGACCATCGCCATGGACATCCTGGCCGGGGGCGCCATCTCGGGCGCGGCCATGAACCCGGCGCGGGCCCTGGGGCCCGCCGTCGTCGGCGGGGGGTGGGCCGACCACTGGATCTACTGGGTAGGCCCGCTGGCGGGGGCGGCCATCGCCGCCGTCTTCTACACCCAGATCTACATGGTCAGCGACGAGGAAGAGGCCAAGCTGCCCGTGGACCTCACCCCGGACCAGCCCGCTTCCTGATGCAGGAAAAGCAAGGCGGGAGGCCAAAGGCCTCCCGCCTTTTCGTGGCGGCCTCAGGAGACGAGGGGCAGGAGGTCCTCGAGCTGCCACAGCAGGTAGCGGCCGTCGCGGGGCTCGGGGAGGCCTTGCGGCTGCATGGAGTAAGCGGGCATGCCCAGCCGCCGGGCCGCTTCGACGTGGTGCGGGTTGTCGCCCACGTAGATCACCTCGCTGAGCATCAGGCCCATCTGGGCCACGGCCATCTCGTAGGCCCGGGGGTCGGGCTTGGCGACGCCCAGGCGGCTGGAGGCGAAGAAGTGCTGGAAGCTCAGGTCGAGGCCGTGATAGGCCAGGCTGTCGCGCAGGGAGGGGAGCGCGTTGGACAGCACGCCCAGGATCAGGCCCTGGCCGCGCAGTTCGCGCAGCACCCGGGCCACGCCGCGCACCGGCTTGAGGAAGCGGTAGTGCGGCCACAGCACCGCGATCTCCTGGGGGGTGGGCCCCTTGGGGCTGATGCCCAGGTTGTCCAGCAGGGTCTGGGCCGCGGCTATCCAGTACTGCTTCTCGGCTTCGGGGGAGACGATCTCCAGGTTGCGGACTTTGGCTAGCTGGTCGTCGGACATCCGCCTGACCTCGCGCAGCACCTGGCTGGGCGTGGGCCCGTAGCTGGCGAGCCACTGCACGAAGTGGTCGTAGGTTTCATCGTTGGGCTCGAGAAGAACCCCATCACGGTCGAAGAGGACGCCACGAATCACCATCCCCGCCAGTGTAGTGGGTCACAATTGCCCTTCCCTGTGAGATTTGACAAGCGGGAGCGTTATCTGGTAGGAGCATCTCCTGCCAAAGCTTGGGGGTGGCCCCCTGGCTAAACCTATAGGTTGTGTGTAACCTTTTGGTTGTCCGGAACGAAGCTTTATAGGCCGGCGGGGCCGGTCGGCGCTAGGGAAGGGGAGGGTAACAAGGGGTCACGCCCTGCTCGCTCACCAGGTAGTGCACCGGCAGGTCCCAGGGGTCGGTAGGCAGCTCCGGGACGATCAAACCCTGCGGGACGAACCCGACGCGCAGGGCGTGGGGCGCCTCGAGCAGGAAGCGGTCGTAGAAGCCCTGCCCGTAGCCCAGGCGGTACCCGCGCCGGTCGAAGGCCAGCCCCGGCAGCACCACCGCCTCGAGCACGCCGGGTTCGGCCTGGGGCGCGGCGGGGGAGGGCTCGAGGAAGCCGTAGCGGTGCCGCACCATGGGCGCGGGG
>NZ_QXDL01000209.1:0-6912 GCF_003574345.1 Calidithermus terrae | reverse complement strand
CCCCGGCCGGGGCACGGCAGCAACCACCGAGCGGAGGTCCCCTGGGGCGTGGGGCTGTAGTCGGCCTGGGGGGCGGGCACAACCCCAGTGGACGATTAACCCCGATGGGGCGTCTTGCGTCTTGCGTCTGGCGTTTAGCGTTTTGCGTACGACGTAGGACGTACGACCCCCTCACCTCCCTCACCTAACCGCTTCCGCCTTCCGCTGTGCCTCCTCGAGCGCCTGCCGCGCTGGGACGCCGCCTTTGAGGGTGCGCTCGAGGGCTTCCTCGAGGAAGTTGCGCCAGGTGGCGAATTGGGGGACGCGGGGGCGGGGCTGGGCGTAGGCGATCTGTTCGAAGGCGACCTTGCGGTAGGGGTTGTCGCGGTAGAACTTCTCCAGCAGCGGGGTGGCCGACTTGCGCAGGGGGACGTAGTAGGAGGCCTGGACCCAGCGGGCTACGACCTCAGGTTCCATCAGGTACTTCCAGAACTCCACCGCGCCCCGGACCTCCTCGGGCCGGGCGCCCTTGACCACGACCAATTGGGCCCCGCCCAGGGGCACTTTGCCGCCGGGTTCGCGGGGGACGGGGGCGACGCCGAGCTTGAAGGCGAAGGAGAAGTTCTCGGCGGCGGGCCAGTTGGCGATGGAGGCGAAGACCATCATGCCCTTGGTGCGCACGAAGTCGAGCTGGGCGAAGGTGCTCTCGGCGAGGTTGCGGGTGGTGATAAATCCGCCCTTGCTCAGGTTCTGGAGGAACTCGAGCGCCTCCACGACCTCCTTGGAGGTGAAGGCCGGGCGCCCGTCGCGCGTGACCAGGTTGCCGCCCCGGCTCGTCACCATGGCCTCGAAGGTCCAGGATTCCGACAGGGCGATGAAGCCCTTGGACGAGCGGCTGGTGAGGGCGCGGGCCACGTTGCCGAACTCGGCCCAGGTGGCGGGCACCTTGAGGCCCTTGGCGCGGAGCTGGTTCTCGTTGAAGAACAGCACCGGCGTCGAGGTGTTGAAGGGCAGCCCGTAGCGCTTGCCGCCGATGACGCCGTACTCCCAGGCGGCCTCGTAGAGGTCGTCGGTGAGGGCTTTGGGCACCGCAGCTATGGCCTCGTCGAGGGCGACCGCGGAGCCCTCGGCCACCAGCTTGGGGAAGAACACCACTTCCGACTGGAACAGCGTGGGCCCCGACCCCGAGCGCAGCGCCGCCACCAGCTTGCTCTCGGCCTCGCGGTAGTCGCCCACGTAGCGCGGGGCCACCCGGAATTCGCGCTGCCTGGCGTTGAACTCCTTGGCGAACTCGTCGATGGCCCGCCCGGCAGGCCCGTCCATCGCGTGCCAGAAACTCACTTCCACCTGGGCCAGGCTCAGGCCCATGAACACCGCCGTCCACACCAGCACTCGCTTCACGTCGCCTCCTGGGGTTTTGCGCGAGCCCATTCTAACTGGGCGGAGGGGGCGGATGGAGAGAGGCTGTTAGCGCCGGGCGCCGGGTGCGGGTCGTACGTCGGGTGCGGGTCGTACGTCGTACGTCGTACGCAAAGAGCCAAACGCAAGACGCCAAACGCAAAACGCCAAACGCAAAACGCAAAACGCAAGACGCAAAACGCCAAACGCAAAACGCCTGGTTTCCCCCTTGGCAAGGGGGCTGGGGGGATATTTCCCTCCCCGCGGGTGGGGAGGGACGGGGTGGGGTCAACCACAGGCCACGGGCCTCCTGCTGACGGCTGGCCGCTTCCTGCCGTTCAAAGGCTCTTCAGGAAGTCCACCAGGGCTTGCTGCTGGGTGGGGGTGAGGCTGAGGAAGTTGGTGCGGGCTTTTTCGGCTTCGCCGCCGTGGGCGGCGATGGCGCTCTCGAGGTTGCTGGCGCGGCCGTCGTGGAGGAAGCGCTGGCGGGAGGCGAGGCCCCACAGGGGGGCGGTGCGCCAGTCCTTGCCGCGGGCTTCGCCCTGGGGGAGGCCGTCGTCGAGGAGGGGGCCCATGTCGTGCAGCAGCAGGTCGGAGTAGAGGGGGACGCCGCCCAGGCTGGGGGTGTGGCAGGCGGTGCAGCCGGTGGAGGCGAAGAGCCGTTCGCCCTCGCCTGGGCTCGCCTTGGGGCGCAGGGGCTCGAGGCTCCGCACGAAGGCGGTGAGGGCGGCGACGGTCTGGCCGTCGTCCTCGAGGCGGCCTAAGTCGCCCGGGCAGCGCTCCTTGACGGTGAGGAAGTCCTCGGGGGCGACGGGGTTGGTGATGCCGTGCTCGTTGCGCAGGGCCAGGCCCACGAACTGCTCGAGGCTCGCCACGTCGGCCTTCCAGCCGTAGCGCCCGACCCGCTTCACCCCGTCGGGCCCGCTCACCCAGTTGGGACGGCCCTGCACGCCGCCTTCCTTAGGAGCCGCACCCGCCAGGATCACGGCCTCGGGGATGCGGTCGATCAGGCCCAGGCCGTAGAGCGGGGGGGTGATGCGGATAGAGCTAAGGTTTGCCCCGGCGGGGATGCCGGGGCTTTGGGGGCAGGAGAGGCCGAGCTCACTCACCGAGTGGGCCCGGGCCACGGGGCCTCCCCCGCCGATCAGGGGGTCGAACTTGCCCCCGCTCAGCCGGCCGACGAAGGTGGCGAGCCCCAGCCCGTCGGGCGCCACGCCCCCCGCGGTGGGGGAGGCGTGGCACTCGGCGCAGGAGCGGGCGTTGAACAGCGGGCCCAGGCCTTCGTCCGGGGTGAAGGCGTGCTTGAAGAGCGCGGCCCCCTTGGCCACGAGGTCGGAGGCGGGCGCGCTGGCCGCGCCGCTGGCCCCGAAGGCAGGAAGCTCGATCACCGCGCCGCGCAGGCCGGGGTACTGGGGCAGCTCGCCGCTGACGCTGACGTAGATCTTCTGGGCGTCGCTCGAGACCGCGATCCCCGCAAGGCGGCCCCCGCCCAGCACGCCGGCCCCGGCCACCTCCACCCGGCGCACCGCGACCACGGTACCGTTCTGCCGGACGCGCACGATGGTGCCGTTGCCCCGGTTGAGCACGTAGAGGTCGGAGTTGCCGGCCAGGGTGGTGTTGGAGGCGAAGCCGGGGTTGGCGACCTCGGGCACCGCCGGGGCGAGGTCGATGGGCAGGCTGAACTCGGGCACCTGGATGCGCCGCTGCCGCGCGACGTAGAACACCTTGCCGTCGTCGGCGAGGGTCAGGGCCACGACCGCGTTGCCCAGGGGGTCGGCGACGTAGATGATGCGGTCGGGCACCCAGTTGAACACCATGCCCGCGCGGGTCGGGATCTGCTCGGTGGAGTCGCCGTCCTTAGGGGTGAGCGCGGTGAGGGGGCGGATGGTGCCGGCCGGGGCCAGCCCGTCCACGCCCTTCTCCACGTGGACCTGGGCGATCCGGCCGTCGGCCATGAGCGCCGCGAACACCGCGCGCCCGCTCTGGTCGGGCGACTTGCCCAAAAAGGCCGTGCCCAGCGTGGCCGCGTCGAGGCCGCCGAGGAAAATCTGGGGCGTGCGGTTGGTCTGGCTACCGCTGAACACCCCGCCCGCCACCTTGTTCGGCGCGCCGGCCAGGGGGCGCCCGTTGGGGTCGGTCACCGACTCGAAGCCCGGGCCCTTGGCCCCGTAAGGCGCCCCGGTGAACCAGGGCCGCCCGAAGGCGTTGTTGATGGAGATGCCCAGCGGGTAGCTCACGGCGGGGAGGGCGGCGGTCACGGCCTGGGGGTTGTTGAGGCCGTTGACGAAGGCCGGGCTCTGGGCGGTGTAGAGCTGCACCCGTCCCCCCGCGGCCACCGCCTGCCCGTCGGCCTTGGCGAAGTCCTGCGGCACGACCACCGGCGCGTCGCCGCGCGGGTCGATGGAGAGGATGGAGCCCTCCGGCAGGTTGGCGACGGCCTTGGGCGCCCCGAAGTTGGAGCTGCTGGCGACGAAAAGCCGCTCGGCCTCGAGGATCTTCCCCGCCTCGGTGAAGGCCTTGAACTCGGGCTTGTCGTGGATGGGGCCGCCGGGGTGGAAGAAGCCGATGGGGCTCAGGGCCCCCACGCCCGGGATGCCCACCGCCACGACCTTGCCGGTGATGGACGGCATGCCCTGCGCCAGAACGCCCCCGGCCAGGGCGAGAGCGGCGCCGAGCGCCGTGAAGATGGTTCTACGTGACAAAAAAGCCTCCTTCAGGACGCGGCACCCAATAGGGCGAGCCCGTGCGAAAACAGGGGTAGTCCGGAGATAGGGTAGGGGATAGAGCGGAACAAGGTGTCCGCGAGTCCGGTGACAAGGTATTGGATGCCAGGCCACAGGTCAACGAAGGATTTCTTAAGGTTCACGGGTCATTTGGCACATGAGGGGGTGCCGGGCTAGGGCGACGGGCTTAAGCCGTCAGCAGGAGGCTCGTGGCTCTGTGGTAAATCCCTCCCGCCGGCGGGGAGGGTTTATCCCCCCCAGCCCCCCTTGCCAAGGGAGGAACCAGGCGTTTTGCGTCTTGCGTCTTGCGTTTTGCGTTTTGCGTTTGGCGTTTTGCGTCTTGCGTTTGGCTTTTTGCGTACGACGTACGACGTACGACCCGCACCCGACGTACGACCCGCACCCGGCGCCCGGCCATCAGCTACCGACTACTTCAAATGCACCACCGTCACCCCGTGCCCCCCCTCGTAAGGCACCGCGTCGTGGAAGCTCTGCACGCGCTTGTCGCGCTTGAGGGCTTCGCGCAGGGCGTTGCGCAGGGCCCCGGTGCCCTTGCCGTGGAGCAGGCGCAGCGGGGTGGCGCCGACGGCCTTGGCCTCCTCGAGGTAGTCGTCCACGGCGAGGAGGGCCTCCTCGACGGTGAGGCCGCGCAGGTTGAGCTCGGGGTCGAAGCTCGAGCGCTGCCGCCCGCCGCCGGGGCCTTTGGGCTTGGGCTCCTGCTTGGGCTGGAGGCTGGCGAGGGGGAAGCTCACGCGCACGGCGCCCATCTGCACCACGGCCTCGGCGCCGCGCAGCTCGACGATGGTGCCGCGGCCGTACTCCGGCACGTCCACCACCGAACCCACCTCGAGGCCGGCCTTGGCGGGGGGCTGGGGCTTGGCGGGCTTCTGGTAGCGGCTGCGCAGGTGCAGCAGCTCCTGGAGGGCCTGGCCCTGGCCCTGCGCCTTGGCCTTCTCGCGGGTCTGGCGCACCTGCTGCTGGGCCTCGAGCACCACCCGCTCGGCCTGGGCCCTGGCCTCCTCGAGCAGCCGCTCGCGGGCGGCCTCGAGCTCGTCGAGCTGCTTCTGCAGCGCCTGCCGCAGGGCCTCGGCCTCGCGGGTGGCGGCGGTGGCCTTCTCGCGGTCGCGGCGGGCGGCCTCGCGCTCGGCCTCGAGGGCCGCCAGCAGGCGCTCCACCCGGCCCCCCTCGGGGCCCAGCAGCTCCTCGGCGCGGGCGACGCCCTCGGCGGGGAAGCCCAGCCGCCGGGCGATGGACAGCGCGTAGCTGCGGCCCGGGGAGCCCACCACCAGCCGGTAGGTCGGGCGCAGGTTCTCCAGGTCGAAGCGCATGGAGGCGTTGCGCACGCCGGGCTGCTCCTGGGCGAAGGCCTTGAGCGGGGTGAGGTGGGTGGTGATGAGGCCGCGCGCGCCTCGCTCGAGGAGGCGCTCGAGGAAGGCCTGCGAGAGCGCCGCCCCCTCCTCGGGGTCGGTGCCCGAGCCGAGCTCGTCGATGAGCACCAGGCTCTGCGCGTCGGCGTGCTCGAGCACCTCCTTCAGCCGCAGCAGGTGGGCGGCGAAGGTGGAAAGGCTCTCCTGCAGGCTCTGCTCGTCGCCGATGTCCACGAAGAGCCGGGTGGGGAAGTCGAGCACCGCGCCCTCGGCGGCCACGAAGAGCCCGGACTGGGCCATGAGCACCGCGAGCCCCAGGGTCTTGAGCAGCGCGGTCTTGCCGCCCATGTTGGGGCCGGTGAGCAGCAGGATGCGATGCTCGGCGGAGAGCTCGAGGTCGTTGGCGACGGCGTCGGGGATGAGGGGGTGGCAGGCGTTGACCAGCCGGTAGGTGCCCGCCTCGAAGCGCGGCCGGGTGAGCCGCCAGTCGTAGGCCAGGCTGGCGGCGGCGCGGGCGAGGTCGAGCTCGACGAGGGCCTCGAGGGTCTCGTCGAGCTCGGGGTCGTTGGCTAAGATCCCCGAGAGCTCGAAGAGGATGCGGCCCACCTCGGCCTCCTCCTCCAGGCGCAGGCTGGCGAGCTGGTTGTTGAGCGGCACCACGCCGGCGGGCTCGAGGAAGACGGTCATCCCGGTGTCCGACTGGTCGAGCACGATGCCCGGGACCTGGTTCTGGGCGCTGGCCTTCACCGGGATCACGTAGCGGTCGCGCCGGATGGTGATGAGCCGGTCCTGGATGGCGCTGGCGTGGCGGTCCATGAGGCTGTAGAGCCGGTCATGGATGCGCTCGCGCAGCGGGTTGAGCGAGGAGCGGATCTCGCGCAGGCGCGGGCTGGCCGAGTCGCGCACGTGGCCGGTCTCGTCGAGCGACTCCCTGACGCGGCGGCGGAAGAGGGTGTGCTCGCCGACGCGGGCCGCGACGGCCTTGAGCCGCTCCCCGATCTCCAGCAGCTCGTGCTTGAGCTCGGCGGCGGCCTCGAGGCTGTGCGCGACGCCCAGCAGGTCGAGGCCCTCCAGCCGCCGCCCCTCCCGGGCCGCGGCCAGCGCCGGGCGCAGGTCGCGGATGCCCCCCAGCCGGTAGCTGTAGGCCACGGCCTCGGCCACCAGGGCCTGCTGCTCGAGGGCCTCCTCGAGGCGGGCCTTGGGGCCCAAGCGCAGCGCGGCCTCCTGGCCCATGAGGGTCGAGGCCCGGTCGGCGAGGGCCTGTTGAACGCGGTGAAATTCCAGGGCTTCGAGGGCGTCACGCATAAGCCGGCATCCAAAAGGCCAGTATAGCGCCTGCGCCCGGGCCGTTTGCGCCCTGGCTCAGGCTTGGGGGGCCGCATAGAATGGGCGGGTCATGCGGGCGAAAGGGGCGGGGGCGTGAGGCGGTGGCCGGTGGCCGTGGG
>NZ_QXDL01000208.1:0-6933 GCF_003574345.1 Calidithermus terrae | reverse complement strand
GGGGGATACCCCCTCCCCGCCGGCGGGGAGGGAAGGGGTGGGGTTACGCCACAGGCTGACGGCTTATCGCTCCCTGCTTTCGGCTTCCCGCCTTTCGCGTTAGGCTATCAGGCATGCGGATTTTGGTAGCCAACGACGACGGCATTTTCTCCCCCGGCATCAAGGCCCTGGCGTTCGCGCTGCGCGAGCTCGGTGAGGTCAACGTGGTCGCGCCCGACGTGGAGCAGTCCGGGGTGGGTCACAGCATCACCTTCCGGCGACCCCTGCGCTTCAAGCACACCGCCTCGGCGGGCTTCGGCGAGGTGCCGGCCTACCGGGTGGACGGCACCCCGGCCGACTGCGTGGTGCTGGGGAGCAACCTGCTGGGCCGCCCCGACCTGGTGGTCTCAGGCATCAACATCGGGGTCAACATGGGGCTCGACCTCACCCACTCGGGCACGGTGGCGGCGGCGCTCGAGGGCGCCTCGCTGGGCATCCCCTCCATCGCCTTCAGCCTCGACGCCTCCGGCGAGGAGCTGCGCTTCGAGGAGGCCGCGCGGCACGCGCTGAAGATCGCCCGCTGGGTGCTCAACAACGGCCTGCCGCCCCAGACGTTGCTCAACGTCAACTTCCCCAACCGCTCGCCCCGGGGCATCCGCGTGACCCGGCTCTCCACCCACCGCTACGAGGACTCGGTGGTCGAGCGCCACGACCCCGACGGGCGGCCCTACTACTGGGTGGCCGGCAAGCCCACCGCCGAACTCCAGGAGGGCACCGACTTCTGGGCCGTGCAGCACGGCTACGTCTCGGTCACGCCGGTCAGCCTCGACTACACCGCGCACGGCTTCCTCGAGCGCCTGGGCAACCTCGCGGAGGGCTGAAGAACTCCAACGAACCGGGGCCGGAGCAGCACGCTCCGGCCCCTCGCCTTTCGGATCACCCCTACCGGGTGCCGGCCGGTCAAAGCAGCGTGCGCATGAAGGGCAGCTCGGCCACCAGCGTGAGGATCAGGCCCACCACCACCCAGGCCACCATCCCCGCCAGGGTGCCGCCGGTGCGCCGGCGCAGCCAGCCCAGGAAGACGGCCGTCGCCACCAGCAGCAGGGTGGGGCCGGGGATGGTCAAGCCCGAGAGCAGGGGGAGCATGTAGCTCGAGAGCTCGCGGTAGCGGTCGCGCAGGGAGAAGTCGGCGGCCCCGCGCAGGACGGGCTCCATGAGGGCGATGCCCAGGAAGGTGATGTAGATGTTGGGGAACTCGCCCAGGCCCAGCGGCTCGCGCACGAGGCCGTAAAGCCCCATGACCACCAGCAGCACCACGCCCGCCCACACCCCCTCGATCCAGTTCTGCCGCGCCCCCAGGTGCAGGTTGGCCAGCCCGATGCGCAGGTAGGTGATCAGCAGGGCCACCCCGCCCAGCAGCAGGTAGAACATGGGACGCACCGTCTCGGCCTGGACGGGGGTGAAGGCGGCGAGCCAGTTGCCGTAGAGGAAGTAGCCGATGGCCGCCGTCAGCAGGCCCGCGATCAGGAGGGAGAGGATCAGCCAGCCGTGCACCGTGCCCGGCCCCAGCCGGAACTGGCTGTCGAGCTCGACGGTGCGCATGGGCTCGATGCGGCTCTCCCCGATGAGGATGAGGGCCAAGTAGGCCACGAAGACCACCAGCCAGGGCCAGAGGTGCCCCAGCGCCCGGCTGGGCAGGCTCGTCTGCTGGCTGAGCAGGCTCAGGTACGCCCCGCCCTGCTCGAGGTTCCCCCGGCCGTATTCCACGGCGGTGAGCACCTTGAGGGCGTCGGTGTACTCGTCGTCGAGGCGGCTGAAGCGGGGGAGGGTGCGCTCGAGGACTGCAGAGGCCTCCTCCAGCCGCCCCGCGCTCCACAGCAACTCCCCCTTGAGCAGGCTCTCGCGGGGGCCATCGCCCAGCAGGAACACCCCCTCGGAGGGCTGCCCCAGGCGCTGGGCCATGCGCCCGGCCCCCAGGCGGCCCTCCGGCAGGCTGTCGGCGCGGCGGTAGGCGTCGTAGGCCTCCTCGTAGCGGCCCAGGATCTCCAGGGCTTTCCCGCGGTAGAGGTGGGCCTCGGGGTCGCGGTTGTTGGGCAGCGTGGCCAGGGCGTCGGCGGCGCGCCCGCGCAGCAGCAGCAGGCGGCCCTGCAGCAGCCGGACGGTGGCGCTTTCGGGGTCGGTGACGCCCTTGAGCTGCTCGAGGCTCTGCTCGGCGTCGGCGATGCGCTTGTCGTCGAGGTGGATGCGGGTCAGGAGCTCCAGGCTGGGCAGGTGCTGGGGGTTGGCGGTGAGGGCCAGCTCACAGGTGGCCTTGGCGCTGCTCAAGTCCCCTCGGTTGTATAGGCTGCGGCACTGGAAAAAATAATCGTCCGCTCCCAGCTGGGCCAGGGCCAAATTGGCTAAAAACGCCATCCAGAGCCCAATTCCGGCGAGCATACGGGGGGCCAAAACCATGCGGTAAGTCTACCATGTAACGTTAAGCGTTCCGGGCCGTGACGAACCTCGCTCGAGGGGCGTAACTCGGGATGAGCAAGGGAAATCCTTGAACCGGGTCAAGTTATGTGGATAAACACATTTGCATAGAGTAAGTTAAAGTGCCATTACAGGCTGGCGAGCTCAAACGGAGGTAAGCACAGATGAAACGATGGATCGCGCTTGGCGTAGGCGTATGGGTGCTGGGGATGGCCCTGGCTCAGACCCCCGCTGCCGTGGAGAAGATGATCGAGGAGGGCAAGCTGCAGGCGGCCTACACCGAAGCCCTCATGCTGGGCAACGCGGGCTACGTGCTCGCGGCCAAGGCGGCGAGCTACTACGCGGGCTACCAGGCCGGCGACAAGGAGAAGGGCTCGTGGTACGACCGCGCCGAGGAGGCCGCCAAGAAGGCCATCCAGGCCGACCCCGACAACCCCGAGGCCTACTTCGAGCTCGCCCGCGCCCACGGGCGCCTGGCGCAGTTCCGGGGCATCCTCGACAGCCTCAACCTGGCCTCGAGCGTGCGCGACAACCTCAACAAGGCCCTCAAGCTCAACCCCAGGCACGCCGGGGCCAAGGTGGCCCTCGCGCTGTGGCACTTCGAGCTCACCCAGAAGGGCGTGGGCTGGCTCTACGGCGCCAACGGCGGGCAGGTGGTGCCGCTGTTCGAGGAGGCCATCAAGCTCGAGCCCCAGACCATCATCCACCGCGTGGAGTACGCCACCGCGCTGGCCCGGATGAACCGCAAGGCCGACGCCATCAAGCAGCTCGAGTACGCCCTCTCCCTCCCGGCCAAGACCTACGCCGACCGGAAGGACCTCGAGCGCGCCAAGCGGCAGCTCGACGAGCTCAAGTAGGCGAAACCTGCGCGCAGGGACGGCCGTCCGGCCGTCCCTGTCGTCATCTGGGCCGTGGGCCGCTCCTACTCGGGGCGGAGCGCTCGAGCACCTCCGGGAGACCTCCCGAGGCGACCTGGCGGGCCCCGGCGAAGGCGGTGCAGGTGTCGTGCGCGGCTATACCCCAAGCATTACCCGGGTAATGCTTGGGCGCTCAGTCGCCCACCCGTGGCGTGGGCAGCCGCAGCCCCAGCCAGCGGCTCGACAGGCGCAGGGCGATGGTGGTCAAAGAGCCCAGCACCAGCGCCAGGGCGGCGAGGTCGGGCAGGAAGCGGTAGATGGCGTAGACCACGGCGGCCCCGCCCGCGGCGGCGGTGGCGTAGAGGTCGCGGTTGCGGTAGAAGATGCCGGGGATCTGGCCGGTGAGCAGGTCGCGCAGCACGCCCCCGCCCACCCCCGAGACCGTCCCGGCGAACACGCAGCCCCAGAAGCCCAGCCCGAAGGTGAAGCCGCGCTCGGCGCCCAGGGCGGCGAAGATGCCCAGGCCCAGCGTGTCGAGGTAGTAGATGGGGCGCTCGAGGCGCTCCACCCGCCCGTAGAAGCGCCACACCAATAGCGAGACCGCGAACACCACCCACAGCACCGCCTCGTTGCGGAAGGCCTGAGGCGGCAGCGAGCCCACCACGACGTCGCGGATCGAGCCCCCGCCCACCGCCGTCACGCCCGCCAGCACCAGCACGCCCACTAGGTCGAAGCGCTTCTGCACGCCCATCAAGGCGCCCGAGGCCGCGAAGGCCAGCGTGCCCAGCCAGCCCAGCCACTCGAGCACCTGCCAGGGGCTCACGGCGCCTCGAGCAACGCCACGCAGCGGGCCTGGACGTGGTCGGGGGCCAGCCCCTCGGAGGTCTTGAAGGTGAGGCCCACCCGGTCGGGGGGGAGGGACAGCAGCCCGGCCAGGCGGGCCTGGATGGCGGCGCGGTGGGGGCCGAGCTTGGGCTTGTCGAGCGTGACGACGCCGCTGACCTGGCTCACCCGGTAGCCCATCCCCGCGACGCGCGCGAGCGCCGCCTCGAGGATCACCCGGCTCTCCAGGCCCTTCCACCGGGGGTCGGTGTCGGGGAACAGCGCCCCGATGTCGCCTAAGGCGCAGGCCGAGAGCAGCGCGTCGCAGAGGGCGTGGAGGACCACGTCGCCGTCGGAGTGGGCCACCGCCCCGCGCTCGGAGGGGATCTCGACCCCGCCCAGCCACAGGGCGCGGCCGGGCTCGAGGCGGTGGGCGTCTTCGCCGAAGCCGATTCGCATAGCCCTCATTTTCCAGGGTCGTGGCCGCGCGGTCCAGCGGAGGGGCGGCGCTTCGGCCCTTGACGCTGGCCCCTCGAGCCTCGAGACTCTTTGCATGGCGATCTACATGGTCTACGACGACGCCCTGAGGCTGATGCAGCAGTGGACGCCTTCCGAGAGCCTGCGCCGCCACATGATGGCGGTGGAGGCGGCCATGCGCGCCTACGCGCGGCACTTCGGCGAGGACGAGGAGAAGTGGGCCATCACCGGCATCCTGCACGACTTCGACTACGAGAAGGAGCCCGAGACCCACCCCTACAAGGGCGTCGAGCTGCTGCGCAAGATGGGCTACTCGCCCGAGGTCTGCGAGGCCATCCTGGGCCACGCCGACGTGCCCGAGCACCCCCGCACCACCCTCATGGCCAAGGCGCTCTTCGCCGTGGACGAGCTCACCGGCCTCATCACCGCCGCCGTCTACGTGCGCCCGGACAAGAACATCGCCGGCCTCGAGCTCGGCAGCCTCAAGAAGAAGTTCAAGGACAAGGCCTTCGCCGCGCGCGTTGACCGCGAGGGCATCGTGCGCGGGGCCGAGGAGCTGGGCGTGGACCTCGACGCCCACATGCAGTTCGTCCTCGACGCCATGAAGGCCGACGCCGAGCGGCTGGGCCTGGCCGGCGACTGAAGCCCTGGCGATGCCGACCGAGCGCGAAGACCAAGGCCCCGCCGCGATCGCCCGGTTGCTGGAGGGCATCCCCGCCCTGCTCGAG
The DNA here is from genome assembly GCF_003574345.1 of Calidithermus terrae. NCBI lineage: Bacteria > Thermotogati > Deinococcota > Deinococci > Thermales > Thermaceae > Calidithermus > Calidithermus terrae. The sequence continues at coordinate 1,598 of NZ_QXDL01000208.1, read as the reverse complement.
CAGGGCCACGTCAAGGAGGCCGAAGAGGCCCTCGAGGCCGCCTACCGCCACTACACCACCCTCAGCCGCAGCCTGGTGGCCGCCGCCGACGCCGACAGCCTCGCCAACCTGCTCGAGCTCGCCCAGCCCCCGCCGCCTCAGCTCGCCCTCCTCGCCGACCTGCTCGAGGCCGAGAGCTTCCTGCGCCTGCGGCAGGGCGACGAGGAGCGGGCCTTGCACTGCGCCCACAAGGCCCTGCGCCTCTACCTCGAGGCCGCCCTGCACGACCCCGAGCTGCTCGAGCCGGTCGCACAGCCCGTGGCCTACCTCGCGGAGTTCCTCCAGGACGAATCCCTCAGCGACCTGGGCGTGCGGCCCTCCAAGGCCACCGCCCGCCGCCTGCGCGAGTACCGGGAGCGATTCGGGGGATAACCGTCCGAATCGGCAAAGCCGTCAGCCGTCAGCGGGGGGCTGGAGATTCGTGGCTCACCCTACCCCAACCCTCCGCGCGCCCGGGGAGGGGTATCCCCCCAGCCCCCCTTGCTAAGGGGGGAACAAGGCGTCTCGCGTCTTGCGTTTGGCGTTTCGCGTACGACGTACGACGCAGGACGCACGACCCGCGCTAAGCGCCCAGCCATCGGCTACCGGCCATCAACCCCTCACCGCGGCAACTCGAGCACGTACAGGCTATAGTCCCCGCTGCTCAGGAACACCACCCGCCGCCCGTCGGGCGAGACGCGCCACTGGTCGTGGCTGATCTTGCGGCCCAGGTCGGCCAGGGGGCGGGCCTGCTGGCGGCGCGCGTCGTACTCCATGAGGCGGTGGGTGGGCGCGCCGGGCTTGAACTCGGCGTAGACCAGGCGGTCGGCGTCGCGCCAGCGGTAGGAGCCGAAGAAGGGGAGCCTGCGGGCGTTGCCGCCCTCGCGCGGGAGCAGGAACAGCCCGTCGGGGCGGCCGGGCTCGAAGGCGGTGGAGTAGATCACCCAGGCCCCGCCGGGGCTGGCGCTGAGGTTGCGGGGGGAGCGGGCCCTGCCCAGCACCTTCCCGACCCCGGTGCGGACGTTGTAGGTGCGGATCGAGCGCTCGGCCTCGCGGGGGCTGCTCTTGCCGCTGAGCAGCAGGGTCTCGCCGTCGAGCCAGCCCGAGACGCCCCCGCCGTAGAGGGTGGCGACGGAGCGGGGGCTGCCGCCGAGGGTCGTCACGAAGACCTGGGTGGCGCGGGTGTCGAAGTTGCCCTGGCTGCTGGTGACGCCCCAGGTCACCCGGCGGTTGCCAGGGGCCCAGGCCACCGCGGCGCCCCGGTTGGGCAGGCTGTAGCGCTGGCCGCTGCTCACGGCCTCGAGCCCTGAGCTCGGGCTCCCGGGGAACAGCGCGTAGGCCCAGTCGGGGCTGTAGTAGGCCAGGGGCAGCTCGAGGCGGGGCGGCCCGGGCTGGGCGACGTCCACGGCGTAGTAGCCCAGCCGGGCTTGGGGGGTGGGCTTGTCGAGGAACAGCACCCGGCGGCTGTCGGCGCTCCACTGCGGCTCCACGCAGCAGCCCCCGGGGGTGATGCGGCGCAGGCCCGAGGGCAGGGGAGCGGCGGAGGCGGGCTCGAGGGCGGGCCGGGGGAAGCCCTGCAG
>NZ_QXDL01000207.1:0-6956 GCF_003574345.1 Calidithermus terrae | reverse complement strand
TGGGAGGAGGGGGAGGGGAGGATGGGGGTGAGGTAGAGCGCCTCCACGCCCAGGTCCTGCAGGTAGTCGAGCTCCTGGCGGATGCCCTCGAGGTCGCCCCCGTAGTGCTGGTGCGCCCCGAACTTCGGCTCCACCGGCTCGTCCCAGCCCTTCTTGACCACCGGCCGCCCCTCGTAGACCCAGCCGGCGGCCTTGGCGTCGTTGGCGGGGTCGCCGTTCTTGAAGCGGTCGGGGAAGATCTGGTAGAACACCGCCCCCACCGCCCACTCCGGCACGCTGGGCTGGGCCAGCAGGTGGAAGAAGCGGTCGTAGCGCGGCATCGCCCCGTGCAAGCCGCCGCTGGTGACGTAGCGCTTCTCGCGGGTGAGGTAGAAGCAATAGCGCAGCGGCGAGTTGTACACCGGCAGGGTGACCTCGAGCCCCCCCTCCACCGCCTTCAGCGGCCTGCGCTCGATCTCGCCGTAGTGCTCGAGGATCAGATACCCTTCCTTGGCCGTAGTGCGCAGGCGCAGGGTGACTTCCTCCCCCAGCTCCGGGGTGAGGGGATCGACGCAAAAAGGTTCCCAGTCGTGATAATGCATTTGCACCTCGCGTTTTGTTGCGCATCGCCGATGGCTGATAGCCGTCAGCCATCGCCTATCGACTATCGACCTATTCCTTCACACTCCCTGCCGTGTACCCCGACACGAAGTACCGCTGGAAGCCGTAGAAGGTGAGCAGGATGGGGATGCTGCCCAGCACCGCGGCGGCGGCGAAGAGGCCCCACTTGGTCTGGAACTGGCCCGTCGTGAAGTTGCGCAGGCCCATGCCCACGGTCCAACTGTCCGAGCCGGTGAGCAGCAGGTTGGCGAGGATGAACTCGGAGTAGGTGCCCACGAACTGCAGCAGGAAGATGAAGACGAACATGGGGGCCGACAGGGGCAGGAGCACCTTGGTGAAGGCCTGCCACTTGGTCGCCCCGTCGATGAGGGCGGCTTCCTCGAGGCTCTTGGAGATGGACTCGAGGAAGCCCTTGTACACCCAGGTCCCGAAGCTCACGATGCCGCCGGAGTAGGCCAGCACCAGCCCCGCGAAGTTGAGGATGGGGTAGCGCGGGTCGAGAAGGCCCAGGTTCGACATCAGGGTGTAGATGGCGATGAGGCCCAGGAAGCCGGGGAACATCTGCACGAAGATGAACACCAAGAGCATGGGGTAGCGCCCGGGGAAGTTGAAGCGGGCGAAGGCGTAGCCGGCGGTGGCGGTCAGCAGCACCGCCAGCACTCCCGTGAGCCCCGAGACGAAGAGGGTGTTGCGGATCCACAGCAGGAACTTGGCCTCGGTGTTGGGGCTCGTGAACTGCTCGGGCGAGAGGAGGACGATGAGGAGGAAGAAAGCCACCGCGAAGGTGACGAGGGCGCGGCTTTGCAGCGGGGCCAGCGGCCCGCCCTCCTTGGCGTCCCCCTTCAGCCGGCGGTACCCGGCGATCCCCAGCGCGCCCAGCAGGGCCGCCCCCGACACCAGCAGCAGCACCCACTGGTAGGCGTAGATCACCACCCCGTCGAAGAGCTTGAGGTAGTTGTCGAAGTTGGCCTGGGCGAAGTCGGGGATGACGCGGGCGCGGATCAGCAGGTTGTCGCTCTGCGGCGCGCTGAAGCGGTAGAGGCTGTTGGTGGGGTCGAAGGAGGCCGCCACGATCTGCAGGATGGGGTAGTAGGCGAAGAAAAGCATCATCCACATGAACGTGTGGACCAGGCCCTGACCGAAGAGCGGCCAGGGGCTGCGCTTGCGCCCGGAGCGCCGGTTGGAGAGGGCCGTGACCGCCAGGCTGTACAGCAGGATCAGGGCCACCACCGCCAGCAGTCCTCCCACCACGTAGACCCAGCCGTTCTCCACCCGCACGAAGCCGAAGGGGGTGTTGGGCTGGATGCGCTCGAGCAGCCCCAACCCGCCCGGCACCCCGGGCAGGTTCATGCCCCCGACGTAGCCGAAGACCACCCACGCGGCGATGCCCGCCGTCACCAACCAGGCCAGCACCCTACCGATCATCAGCGCACCTCCCGCAAGGCCCCGGTGACCCGGAAGTTAACCAGGCTGATGGCGACGGTGATCAGGAAGATGATCACCGAGATGGCCCCGCCCAGCCCGTAGGCCTGCCCGCCGTCGGCCTGGAAGGCCGTCTTGTAGGCCCAGGTGATCAGGATGTCCCCCGCCTGCGCGGTCGAGGGCCGCCCCTCGACGCCGGGCTGGGTCCCCATGAGGTAGATCAGGCCGAAGTTGTTGAAGTTGAAGGCGAAGGAGCCCAGCAGCAGCGGGATGAAGGGCTGGCGCAGCAGGGGCAGCGTGATGCCGGTGAGGGTCTGCCAGCCCGTGGCCCCGTCGATCTTGGCCGCCTCGTACACGTCCTCGGAGATGGTCGAAAGCGCGCCCAGCGTGGCGGTCATCCAGTAGGGGAAGCCCAGCCACAGGCTGATCAGCAGCGCCGACATCTTGAACCACTCGGGGTCGGTGAGCCAGGGGATGGGGTAGGAGCCCAGCAGCCCCAGAAAGCGGTTGACGGGCCCGAACTGCACGTTGAGCATGGCCGAGAAGACCTGCACGCTGATGACCACCGGCATGGCCCAGGAGATGATCAGCGCCGTGCGGTAGAAGCCGCGCAGCTTGAGGTTCTTGTTGTTGAGCATCAGCCCGATGACCAGGCCCAGCAGCGCGCTGACGAAGACCGTGGACGAGGCGAAGACCAGGTTCCACACGAACACCGGCCACAAGACGGTGCCCGCCTGGCTGAAGATCCGCACGAAGTTCTCGAAGCCGATGAAGGAGTAGGCGTTGACCCGGTAGGCCAGCGTGGGCGTGAAGGCAGGGGCCCGCGTCAGCTCGACGGTGCTGCCCTCGGCCCGCACCACCGTGGCCCGGGCGCGCTGGGTGTCGCTGGTGACCTCGAGCTGCACCCCCGCGCAGCCGGGCTCGTCGCAGCGCAGCGCGTCGGCGGCGGGCTGCGCCAGCACCAGCCGACTCCCCTCCACCCGCACGACCTGCGTCTCGGTCGAGCGGTCGGCCTTGCCGTTGTTGCGGATGCCGTTGTAGTTGGTGAAGCCGAAGTAGACGGTGAGGATGATGGGGTAGAAGGTGAACGCCAGCAGGAAGGTGATGGCCGGCAGCAGGTAGTACCAGTCGGTGATGAAGGGGAAGCGCCGCGCCACGAGGATGAGCAGCGGGACCAGCGGGACTACCGCGAAGACCAGCACCAGATAGCCGGGGTAGGGGTTGTCGATGGGCCGGGGGAAGGCGGCTTGCAGGCCCCAGAACACCAGCAGGCCGGCCACGAAGGAGAGCACCATCGCTCCGCCCAGCAGCCCGATGGATATGAGAAAGCCGCGCACGCCCGGAGGGGATTGATACATAGCTGCCTCCTGTAACTGCTACGCCTTGCCGTTGTGCGCCTCGAGCCTACCCTTTACCCAAAGCCTTTGCCACAAGGGCCCCCGAGGCGCGTCGAGGGGGAAGACGGAAAACCTGTACCGCGGTCCGCGCGAGCGCACGACCGCTCGAGCCCATAGGATGCTCCCGTTTTGCTGGGTCTGATAAGGAAGCCCCGCCTTCTGCTTCGGCAGCAAGAGGCGGGGCTTGTTCAGCACTACCGATCGGGGCGGTTGAAGCGAAGCCCGAGCACGGCGGCTTCAACCTTCAGGGGCTTACCGGCTGCCGATCCCCTTGCGGATCTCGGCCACCATGTCCTCGACGATCTTGTTGACGTTGGTGTCGGGCTTCTGGATGGCCTGGCTGATGGCGTTGCCCCAGGGGCCCCACACCTTGCCCATCTCGGGGATGTTGGGCATGGGCGAGCCGCTGGCGATCACGGGGGAGAACCCGGCCACCACGGGGTCGTTCTTGAGCTTCGCCACCGCGGCCTTGGACACCGGGATGCGGCCGCCGGCCTGGTTGAAGGCGATCTGGCTGTTCTCGGTGATGAGCAGCTTGGCGAAGTTGGCGGCGGCGGTCTTGTTGCGGGAGTAGGCGTTCATCGCCACGCCCTGCACGCCCACGAAGGGCTTCCAGGCCGAGCCGCCGGGAGGGGCGGGGAAGGAGGCGACGCCGAAGTCGATCTTGGCCTTCTTGTAGTCGCCGATGGCCCAGGGGCCGTTGATGATCATCGCCAGCGAGCCGTCCTTGAAGGCGCCGTCGGCCACGCCGTAGTCCACGCCCTCGGGGACGAGCTTGTACTTGTAGCGCAGGTCCTTGATGAAGCCGATGGCCTTCTGGCCGGCCTCGCCGCCCAGGCGCAGGTCGGCGGCGTTGAGGCTGCCGCCGCTACGGGCGAAGACCGAGCCGCCGAAGGCGGTGAAGAAGCCGTAGTTGAAGTAGGGGTCGCCGATGTTGTAGAGGAAGCCGAAGGTGTTGCCCTTGGTGTTCTCCTGGGCGATCTTGAGGAACTCGTCCCAGGTGCGGGGCGGGGTCTTGACGTACTTCTTGTTGTAGATCAGCGCCACCGACTCGGCGAACATGGGCAGCGCGAAAAGCTGGTTGCGGTAGGTCAGGGCGTCCACGGCGACATCGTTGAGGCCCTGCACGTAGCTGGCGGTGGTGTACTTGCCCATGGGCTCGAGCACGCCCGCCGCGGCCATCGCGCCCACCCAGTCGTGCGGGATGCTCACGATCAGGTCGGCGGCCTGGCCCTGCGGGGCGCCGAGGATAAATTTGTTCTGGATGTCCCCGAACGGCACCTCGACCACTTCGACCTTGGTGCCGCTGCCTTTCTCGAACGCAGCAGCCGTCTTCTTCAACCACTCGAGCTCGGGGCCGCCGTAGTGCGTCCACACCGTCAGCTTCCCCTGAGCCATTGCCAGGCCCATGACGACGCCCAGCGCGACAAGCCAGCCTTTCCTCATACTTCCTCCTCAGTACAGACGCGGAGCATGGGAACGCTTCCACGGCGTTTCCAAAATTTCCTTGACGCGTCACCGCAAATCTTACACGCCCCACCATGAGACGTAAAGAGGGACAAAGTACCCACCGCATTGCGCCGGCTTTGGCCTGACGCCCGGCAACGCGGGGCGCCGCATACCGGATTCAAAAAGGTGATCCTCAAACCCAAAACCCAGGGGCTATCTTTTTGAATCCTCGAGCACTCCCTCCGGCCCTTTCAGCGCGGCACCGGGCCGACCGGATCGGGTATTACTTGCGCGGCGGCCGGGAGGGGCGCAGCTCGAGCTGCCCCGGCATGAAGCGGGGGTTGCTCTGCAGCACGTACAGCACGGCCTCGGCCACGTCCTCGGGCTGGATCTTCCACTCGGCCTCGGCGCGGTTGCCGCCGAAGGCGGTGTTGACCGAGCCCGGCAGCACCGTGCTCACCCGGATGCCCAGGTAGCGCAGGTCCTGCATGGCCGCCTCGGAGAAGCCGATCAGGCCGAACTTGCTCGCGTTGTAGGCGCTGCCGCCCGCGAAGGCGTTCTTGCCCGCCAGCGAGCCGATGTTGACGACGTGGCCGCCGCCCCGCCGCTGCATGGCCGGCACGGCGGCCCGCGTCGCCAGGAAGGGCCCGGTGAGGTTGGTCTCGAGCACCCTCCGCCACTCCTCGAGGCTCAGCTCGTGCACGGGCTTGAAGACGCCCACGCCCGCGTTGTTGACGAGGTAGTCCAGCCCGCCGAAGCGCTCCTCGAGCCGGGCCACGGCCTGCTCGAGGTCGGCTGGCCGGGTGACGTCGCCCGGCAGCGCCAGCGCCCCCTCCCCGAGCTCGGCGGCGGCGGCCTCGAGCCTATCCCGGCTGCGGGCCAGCATCCCCACGCGCACCCCCCGCGCCACGAGCTGCCGCGCGATCTCCTTGCCGATGCCCTCCGAAGCCCCGGTGACGAGTGCGACCTTGCCGTTCATGGTTGAATCCTATCGCACTCTTCGCCCGCCTCGCTCCCGGGCGCTACCGGCGGGCGCAGGCTCCGTGCCGCGGGGCCGGGCACCGGCCGCCGGCGGCTGCTCGGGGCCTGTAGGACAAAAGAATCTTGAAGCCCTTCCCCCGCTCCGCTAGCCTGAAAGCCAGAGGAGGAGGGCATGAAAGGCGTGCGCGGGGTTCGCATCGGGCCCAACTTCACCATCTTCCTGTTTTTCTTCGCGGTGGCGCTGCTCGAGGCCTTGAAGGAGCACCACTGGCTGACGGCGCTGTTCTGGCTGGCCTGCGGGCTGATGTTCTTGTGGGCGGACTCGAGGAACGGCGGCCTCAAGCCCCCCCAGGCCTGAGCATGCGGCGGGAGCGCTTCGCGGACCGCCACGAGGCCGGACGGGAGCTGGCCGGGGCGCTGAGCCGGTACGCCCGCCGCCCCGACGTGTGGGTGCTCGGGCTCCCGCGGGGCGGGGTGCCGGTGGCCTACGAGGTGGCGCACGCCCTGGGCGTGCCGCTGGACGTGCTGATCGTGCGCAAGCTGGGGGCTCCCCGGCACGAGGAACTGGCCGTGGGGGCCATCGGGCCCGGCGGGGTGCGGGTGCTGAACCGGGAACTGGTGCGGCACCTGGGGGTGGGGCCGGAGGAGCTCGAGCCCATCGAGCGCAAGGAACGGGCCGAGCTCGAGCGCCGCCAGCAGGCCTACCGCGGCGCGCGCCCCTTCCCCGACCTCGCCGGCAAGACCGTGATCCTGGTGGACGACGGCCTGGCGACCGGGGCCACGATGCGGGCGGCGGCCCTGGCGGTGCGGGCGATGCGCCCCGCACGGGTCGTGGTGGCCGTGCCGGTAGCCCCCCCTGACACCTGCGAGGCCCTGCTCGAGGTCGCTGACGAGGTGGTGGTCCTGCTCCAGCCCGAGCCCTTTCAGGCGGTGGGCCTGTGGTACGAGCACTTCCCCCAGACCTCCGACGAGGAGGTGCAGGACCTCCTGCGCCGCTATGGGAAAGGTTAGAAGCCCCCGGCGGAGAGCGGTAAGCCGTCAGCCGTCAGCGAAAAACAAGGCCTCGTGGTAGTCCCACCCCAACCCTCCCCGCGCGCGGGGAGGGTT
>NZ_QXDL01000206.1:0-7000 GCF_003574345.1 Calidithermus terrae | reverse complement strand
GAACGCGGGGGCAGAGGTCCGGGCCGCGGCGCTGGCGGGGGCAACCCGGGGGCTCGAGGAGGCCCGCCGGAGCGCCCTCGCCGCCGTGGATAGGGTCGAGGCCGCGCTCGAGCAGGCCCTGACCACGGCCATCCGGCAGGTGTACCAGATCGGCGTCGTGATCGTGCTGCTGGGGCTGGCGGTGACGCTGTTCATCCCCGAGCTGCCCCTGCGCCGCAGCAACGCGCCCGCCCCGGCGGCGGCCGACTGAGCGGGGCGTATGACCCGCCTGGTCCCCGTCCAGATCGCAGGCCTGGCCTTCCTGCTGGGCCTGCTGCTGCACCTGCTCATCCCCGCCCGCTTCCCCGCGCCCTTCGCCCTGGCGGTGCTGGCGCTGCTGACCGGGTTCGGGCTGGCGGCCTGGGCCGTCGTGGAGTTCCGGCGCCACGGCACCCCGGTCGAGCCCACCGCCCTGCCCACGCGGCTCGTGACCAGCGGCCCCTACCGCTTCAGCCGCAACCCCATCTACCTGGGCATGACCCTCACCCTGCTCTCCCTCGCGCTGTTCCTGGGCTCCTGGCCGATGCTCGCCGCGCCGGTGGCCTACTGGCTGTTCATGAACTACAGCTACATCCCCCGCGAGGAGGCCAAGGTGGGGCAAACGCTGGGAACACCCTACGCCGAGTACCGGCGAAAGGTGCGGCGGTGGCTGTGAGCGCCAGCATCCTGATCGTTGAGGACGAGGCCCGCCTGGCCGACATCCTCGAGGACTACCTCCGCCGCGAGGGCTACCGCACCGAGCGGGCCAAGGACGGGGGGCGGGCGCTGGAGCTGTGGCGCGCCCTCCAGCCCGACCTGATCCTCCTCGACCTGATGCTGCCGGTGCTCGACGGGCTCGAGGTCGCCCGGCGCGTCCGGGCCGAGAGCGCGGTGCCCATCATCATGCTCACCGCCCGCGACGACGAGGTGGACAAGCTGCTGGGGCTGGGCCTGGGCGCCGACGACTACGTGGTCAAGCCCTACAGCCCGCGCGAGGTGGTGGCGCGGGTCAAGGCGGTGCTGCGGCGGGTGCGCGGCAGCGTGCTGGCCCCCGAGGTCTACCGGGCGGGTGGGCTGGAGGTGGACCTGGCCGCCTTCGAGGTGCGCTGCGACGGGAAGCCCGTGGACCTCACCACCAGCGAGACCCGGCTGCTGGCCCTGCTGGCGAAGGAGCCGGGCCGCGTGCGCACGCGGCCCGAGCTGCTGGCCGTGACCGGCGACGCCGACAGCTACGCCGACGAGCGCACCGTGGACGCCCACGTCAAGAACATCCGGCGCAAGCTGGGGGCTTTCGGCGAGCGCATCGAGACGGTGCGCGGGGTGGGCTACAAGCTGGTAGATTCGGCTTGAGGGGACCGGCCATGCACTGGAGACGGCGGCGCGGGCGGGGCGAGACCGAGCCCCCCTGGGCCTGGCAGCGCCGCGAGCGCTGGCGGGGGCGCTGGGGCCTGCGGCGCAGGCTGACCTTCTTCTTCACCTTCGTGGCCCTCACCGCCGTCTTCCTCACCACCTGGTTCACCCTGGGGGCGGTCTACAGCGCCCTCTTCGGCGACGCGCCCAGGGCGGGCGGGCAGGAAGGCGGCTGGTGGAACTGGCGGCAGGGGGCCTGGGGCGACCCCCAGTTCGCCCAGGCCCGCGAGCTCTTCGGGCGCATCACCGGCACCGCCTTCTGGTCGGGGACCCTGGCCTTCCTGCTGGCCTCGGTGGCCGCCGCCGTGGTGACGCGCATCCTGACGCGGCCCCTGGTGGCCCTCACCGACGGGGCCAAGCGCCTCGAGGCCGGCGAGCGCGGCCTGCGCCTGCGGGTGCCCCGCTCCAACGACGAGCTGCAGGCCCTGACCGTGGCCTTCAACAGCCTGGCGACGGGCCTCGAGCGCCAGGAGGCCTGGCGGCGCAACCTGGTCGCCGACATCGCCCACGACCTGCGCACCCCGCTGGCGGTGCTGCGCAGCGAGATCGAGGCCATGCAGGACGGGGTGGTCCCCTTGGGCGGCGAGGGGTTGGGGCGGCTGCACGCCCAGGTGATGCTGCTCTCCAAGCTGGTGGACGACCTGCGCACCCTCTCGCTGGCCGAGAGCGGCGGCCTGCCGCTACGGCTGGAGGTGGTCGAGCTCGAGCCCTTCCTGCGGGGGGTGGTCGGGATGTTCTCGCCCCGCGCCGCCCAGGCCGGGATGGGGCTCGAGCTGCAACTGCCCCCTTCCCGCCTCAGCGCCCGCTTCGACCCTGCCCAGATCACCCGCGTGCTGGGCAACCTCCTCGACAACGCCGTGCGCTACGCCGCCGGTCCCGTCGAGCTGAGCGCGACCCCCCACGAGGGCGGGGTGAAGCTCTGGGTGCGCGACCACGGGCCAGGGCTCGGCCCGGAGGCGCTCGAGCGCGTCTTCGAGCGCTTCTACCGCGGCGACGCCTCGCGCACGCGGGCGGAGGGCAGCGGGGGCTCGGGGCTGGGCCTGACCATCGCCCGGGCCATCGTGGAGGCCCACGGGGGGCGGCTCGAGGCCGCCAACCACCCCGAGGGCGGGGCGGTGTTCAGCCTGATCCTCCCCCCCGACCCTCCCGCCGAGGCAGGCCGGTGAGTGCTTTGGGCTCGAGCTGGCTGCTCGGCGTGCGGGGCATCCCTGGCGTGGGCGACAAAGCCCTCAAGGCGGGCGCCGACTACCGGCTGCAGGGCGAGGGCGTCTACGTGGTATCCCTCGAGGCCCGCAACCTCTACAGCCTCGAGGCCCCCGTCACCTCGGCCCAGGCCAGCTACACCTCGAGCCCCCGGACCTTCAGCGGCTTCGCCTACCGGCTGCTGGTCTCGTTCGAGGTCGGCGGGGCCTCGGCCAAAACCCTGGTGCTGTGCTACCTGGCCCCTGGGCCGGGCGGGGCGTGGGAGGGCAACGGCCTGCGCCTGCGGCAGCAGAGCGGGAACCGCTACTCCCAAGACGGCAGCGGCACCTGCAGCCTGCGAAGCCAGTAGGCCACGACCGCGCCCCCGGGCAGCACCGGGGGCGCAGAAGTTCAGCCCGACCCCGCGGCGGGCCCCTCGCGCCGGGGCAGCCCGACGAGCAGCGCCAGCGGCCCCGCCAGCAGGCACCACAAAGCGGCCTCGAGGCCGAAGCGGTCGGCCAGCCAGCCCAGCCCCAGCGGCAGCAGGCCGCCCAGCAACCCCGAAACGCTCCCCAGCGCCATCACGCTGCCGCTCTGCCCGGGCAGGGCGGCGTAGAGCCGGGCCTGGAGCAGGGCGTACCAGCCGGAGTTGAGAAAACCCAAAAGCCCGAGAAGAGCGAGCTTAGCAGCCAGCGAGGGCACCAGCAGGAACAGGGGGTACAGGCCCAGCATCGCCAGCGCGCTGGAGCGCAGCCACACCAGCCCCGGCACCCGCCGCAGCAGGGGCAGCAGCGCGGCATCGCCCAGCAGCCCCACCCCGGTCAGCACCGCTACGGCAAGGCCGGCCTCCGCCGGGCCGGCGCCCACCACCCCCACGAAGTACAACGCCACGAAGCCCCGGAACACGTCGAGCATCAGGTCGGCGGCCTCGAGCAGCCCCAGCCAGCGCAGCACCGCGCCCCGCCGCAAGGCCGCGAGGGCTTTGCGCAGGCTCTGACCCAGCCCCGGGGCCGCCTCGTGCCCGCCCGGCTCCCCTACCGCCAGCCTCGAGCGCCACAGCCCGGCCACCGCCGCCAGCGTCAGCAGGGCCAGCCCCAGGAACACCGGCCGCCAGCCCAGCCCCAGCGCCACCGCCGCGCCGACCAGGAGCGGCCCCAGCACGTTCCCCAGCGACCCGGCCAGCGCCCAGCGGGCCATGTTCTGCTCGCGCCGGGGAGGGTCGTGGTCCATCAAGGTGGCCTGCATCAGGTTGACGAAGGCCCCCGAAGCCGCATAAAACACCAGCCAGCCCAGCAGCAACACCCAAAAGGCCTCCGCCAGCCCGGTCAGGACCAGGGCCGCGGCGAAGGCCAGCCCCCCGCCCAGGATCAGCGCCCGCCGCCAGCGGGTGTCCCCCAGCAGCCCCAGCCAGGGGTCGGCCAGGATGCCGAGCAGCTGGGGCGCCGAGAGCAACAGGCCGATCTCGAGGTAGGAGAGCCCCAGGTCCTGCCGGATCAGCGGCCAGGCCGCCCCGCTCACCCCGTCGGCCAGTTCGTCCAGGAACTCGACGAGCAGGCTGGTCGCCAGCACCGCCGAAAGGCCGCGCAGCAGCGCCAGGCCAGTCCCACTGCCAAATCGCCAAAACGCCATCCGGTATTCCTCCGAAGGTCCGAAAGCCCGAAGCCGAAGGCCAAAAAGCCGACGGCTCGGCGGAGGAATCCCGGTGCACGACCCCGCTGCCCGGTCCTCTGAAAGGACGGGGTCAGGACGAGCGCCGCGGGATCACCAGGGAGGGAAGGTCATGGGGGGCCTCGAGCCCCAGTCTACCCCGCCCGATCAGGCCGGGCGGCCCTAGCGTGGGGCGAGGTCTACGGCTTCGTAGAGCCGGCGCTCCTCGCCGGGCTCGAGCGGGCGGGACTCCCCGGGCGGCAGGTCTTTGGGCAGCTCGAGCGGCCCGAAGGCCACGCGCCTCAGGTAGGTGACGTGGTTGCCCCGCGCGGCGAACATGCGCTTGACCTGGTGGTACTTGCCCTCGCGGATCACCAGCTCGACCCTGCGGCCGTCGGCCTCGAGGCGCAGCTCCGCGGGCTGTAGGGGCTCGCCGTCGAGGTCCAAGCCCGCGGCGAAGGCCTCCACGTCGGCGGGGGTGGCCGGGGCGGCCAGCTCGGCGTAGTAGCGCTTGCCCACCTTCCAGCGCGGGTGGGTCAGGCGGTGCAGCAGCTCGCCGTCGGTGGTCAGCAGCAGCAGGCCCTCGGTGTCCTTGTCCAATCGGCCCACCGGCATCCAGTCGTCGCGCTGCCACTCTTCACGCAGGAGCGCGGTGACGGGCTGGCCGTCGCGGTCGCTGGTCGAGGTGACGTAACCGGCGGGCTTGTGCAGCACCAGGTGGAAGAAGGCCCGGTAGACCACCACCTCGCCGTCCACCTCGAGGCGGGCCTGGGCGGGGTCGAACTTGAAGGCCGCGTCGCGCACCACCTCCCCGTCCACCGAGACCAGCCCGGCGCGGGCCAGCCGGTGGACCTCCTTGCGGCTGCCCAGGCCCAGGTGGGCCAGTACCTTGTCCAAGCGTTCTTTCGCCATGTCCAAAAGAAAAACCCCGGACATCTCCGGGCTTGATAGTTTCATAGTACCGACTTATGCAGTATGCGTCAAGCTTTTGCAGCTCAGGGTTCTAGATTCCCGATAAGTCGTCCGCAGTGGACCCAGAAAGGGCTCCTCTGCGATGCGAAAAAACCAGCAAACGTCAGCACCTAGGCCCCACCCCCGCCCGCCAAAGCCAACCCCCGAGCGTCGGAAGATCCTCCTTCCGGCGCTCGGTCTCGCTTGGGCGGCCTACCTGGTCCTGGTCGTGCTGCGGGGGACGCTATGACGCCGAACCTCGTTGATCTCATGCAGCGTGTCCAGCTCCGTTCCGGCGGCCGGGTCTACTTCTGGCCCGCGCCCTCGCCGGTGGACGGCTCCGTCTACTGGTCCTGCGCCCCCTTCCGGGGCGGGGCCATGGTCCCCGTGCCCACCGACCGCGGCGCCTACGTCGCGGTGGGCGCCGACCCCGCCCAGGCCCTCGAGCGCCTGGCCGAGCGCTGGGGGGTGGGCGGTGGCGCTTGACCCCCGGCTCCGGCGCAGGCTCGAGCGGCTGGGCGAGCTGGTGCGGGCCCGCAACAGCGGCAGCGGCCAGCCCGTACCCGGAAAACCGCCTGAAACGGCCGGTAACCCCCCTCCGAGCGGGGCCCCGCGGGTGGACCTTGGGGCCAGGGAGCGCCTCGAGCGCCAGGCCGAGCGGTTGCGCCGGCGGGCCCGCCTGGTGCAGGGGGACCAGGCCGAACAGCTCAAGCGCGACCTCGAGCACCTGACCGCGCGGGCCTTCGAGCTGGTGGACCTGGGCCTGCCCCTCAAGGCCTACGAGGTGTACCGGGCCGCCCAGCTCCAGGCCGCCCGCCGGTTCGCCGAGGTGCCGCCCACCCGGGCCCTGCTCGAGCGCATCCTCCGGCGGGGGCGCTGGGAGCTGGAGGGCTTCGCCCTCGAGATCTTCCAGGCCCTGCTCGAGCTGGCCCTCCACGTGGGCGACCGCCGCGGCTACCACCCCTCCACCGGCGAGGTGGCCTTCCACCTGCCCCAGCTCGCCCTGGCCCTCTACCTGTGGCCCGACGCGCGGCTCGAGACCGCGAGAAAGCGCCTGCAGCGCGGCCTGAAGGCCCTGGCGGAGCTGGGCTGCGTGAGCTACAAGGCCCGGGTGGGCAACGCCAGGGACACCGACACCGGCGAGGCGTTGGGCTGGAAGGACGGGACGGTGTTCAACGTGCGGCTGCGCGCGGGCCGGGCCGCGCCCCTGCTGCGCGAGACGGTGGCCCACCCCTGGCGCGACCTGGACGGCGACACCCGCAAGGGGCGCACCGTGGCCAGGCTCATCCGGGGGGCCTTGTCCCAATCACAAAAGACAGTGGATAGATTGATGCGCCTGAAAGACTTAAAAGAATGGGCGTTACCGCCTTCTCTCCTCAATTCTCAACCGTTAACTGATTGGGACACGTCGCCCGAGGCCGTGCACGTCGCCCTGCGCAACGCCGTGCAGGACGTGAAGCACGCCACCGAGCCCACCCGGATGCAGTTCATCGGCGCGGCCGCGTCGTCCATCAGCCGCAACATGATGGACGGTCACAGCCGCTGGCTGTACTTCGCCCTGCTGGGGGGCGCCCGGGCGCTCCACGAGAGGGGCACCGACCGCTTCGGGGCTTTGCAGGCCCACATCGGCGAGGCGCTGAGCCAGTACGGGCGGGGCGAGGCCCACAGGCCCGGCGCGGTGCTGGTGACCAGGCTCAAGGAGGCCGGCCTGTGGGACGAGCTGATGGGGGCCTGGGAGCGCTGCGCCTGGAAGACCAAGGCCCCGCCCGAGGCCGGGGGCGCGGGCGCGGGG
>NZ_QXDL01000205.1:0-7012 GCF_003574345.1 Calidithermus terrae | reverse complement strand
GGGCTGGTCGCCCCAGTTGCCGTGGGGCGGGGGCGTGGGGGTCTGCCACTCGAGGGTGGTCGCCCGCCAGGGGTTGTCGCCCACCTTTTTGCCCCAGAAGATGCTGTGGACGAGGTTGTAGGCGAACACCAACTGGCCCGCGCCCACGATCAGGGCCACCACCGTGATGAAGACGTTGAGGTCTTTGACCGACTCGGGGATGAACTGCAGGTTCTCGAAGCCGAAGTAGCGGCGGGGCACCCCGGTGAGGCCGATGTGGTGCATGGGCAGGAACATGGCGTAGGTGCCCACGAAGGTGATCCAGAAGTGCACCTTGCCCAGCGTCTCGTTCATCATCCGCCCGGTGGCCTTGGGGAACCAGTGGTAGATGCCGCCGAAGATCGCCACGATGGCCGCCACCCCCATCACCATGTGGAAGTGGGCCACCACGAAGTAGGTGTCCTGCAGGGGGAAGTCGATGATGACGTTGCCCAGGAGCAGCCCGGTGAGGCCCCCGATGAGGAAGGTGTTGAGGAAGGCGATGGCGAAGAGCATGGGCGTGGTGAGGTGGATGTTGCCCCGCCACAGCGTGAGAACCCAGTTGTAGACCTTCACCGCCGAGGGGATCGCCACGATGAGGGTGGTCACGGCGAAGAGGAAGCCGAAGTAGGGGTTCATCCCGCTGGTGTACATGTGGTGCGCCCACACGACGAAGCTCAGCGCCCCGATGACCACGATGGACAGCACCATCATCGGGTAGCCGAAGATGGGCTTGCGCGAGTGCACCGCGATCAGCTCGGAGACGATGCCCATGGCGGGCAGGATCACGATGTAGACCTCGGGGTGGCCGAAGTACCAGAACAGGTGCTGGAACAGCAGCGGGCTGCCCCCCTCGCGCGGCAGTTGCTGCCCGAACTGCACGATGGCGGGGAGGAAGAAGCTCGAGCCCACCGTGCGGTCGAGCAGCAGCATCACCCCGCCCACGAACAGCGCCGGGAAGGCCAGCAAGGCCAGGACGGTCGCCACGAAGATGCCCCACACCGCCAGCGGCATGCGCATGAGGGTCATGCCCTTGGTGCGCAGTTGCAGCACGGTGGTCACGTAGTTGAGGCCCCCCATGGTGGCCGCCACGATGAACAGCAGCAGCGAGACCAGCATCAAGATGATGCCCCAGTCGGACCCCGGCGTGCCCTTGAGGATGGACTGGGGGGGGTAGAGGGTCCAGCCCGCCCCCGTGGCGCCGCCGGGCACGAAGAAGCTCGCCAGCAGCACCACCACCGAGAGGAAGTAGGCCCAGAAGCTGAGCATGTTGACGAAGGGGAAGGCCATGTCCCGCGCCCCCAGCATCAGCGGGACCAGGAAATTGCCGAAGCCGCCCAGCAGCAGCGCGGTCAGCAGGTAGATCACCATGATCATGCCGTGCTGGGTGACGGCCTGGTAGTACACGGTGGGGTTGATGAGCTCGACCTTCCCGGGGAAACCCAATTGCAGGCGCATCAACCAGGACAGCCCCATGCCCACGGCGCCCACGAACAACGCGGTCAGCACGTACTGGTAAGCGATGACCTTGTGGTCCTGGCTGAAGACGTACTTCGTCCACCAGCTCTGGGGCTCCGGACCGATGTGATGATCGTGGTAGCCGGGGTGGGTATGCGCCATCGTTCACCTCTTCCCGAGTCCGATGCGGTTGCCGAGGCGACGGTCTTGGTTTTGACAGAGCTTTCGCTCGGACTGGGGTCTAGCTCGAGGCGCCTAGCGCTGGGCGTTGCCGGTGGGCTGGAGGGTATGGGCGACGGTGGGGCGCTGCTCGAGCCACCGCTCGAACTCGTCCGGCTCGACCACCACCACCTGGCCCACCATGTTGTAGTGCCCCACCCCGCACAGCTCGGCGCAGATCACCTGG
This sequence comes from Calidithermus terrae, assembly GCF_003574345.1. Lineage (NCBI taxonomy): Bacteria > Thermotogati > Deinococcota > Deinococci > Thermales > Thermaceae > Calidithermus > Calidithermus terrae. The sequence continues at coordinate 5,130 of NZ_QXDL01000205.1, read as the reverse complement.
AAGGCGCCGGTCTTGGTGGGCGTGAACCACATCTGGGTGACCATGCCCGGCACGATGTCCATCTTCATGCGGAATTCGGGCACGTAGAAGCTGTGCAGCACGTCGTTGGAACGCATGCGCAGCAGCACGGGCCGGCCCAGGGGCAGGTAGAGCGGGCCGCCGAGCGCGGGCACGTCGTCGCGGCTGGCCGGGGCCTCGGCGTTGACGCCGAAGGGGTTGGCCGCGGTGTAGTTCCTGACGTCGGCGGGCCCCAGCACCCCGTCCTTGCCGGGGTAGCGGTAGCTCCACAGCCACTGCTGGGTGAGGACCTCGACGACGTAGGGGCCCTTGGGCGGGTTGATCACCTGGGCGTAGAAGTACAGCCCGGGGGCCAGCAGCGCGACGATCCCGAGCCCGGTGAACCAGATGAGGTTCCACTCGAGCCGGGGGTTGTCCACGAAGAAGAAGGCTTTGCGGCCCCGTTCGCTGTGGTGGGCGTAGAGGGTGTAGGCGATGAAGAGGTTGATGACGATGAAGGCCGCGCCGCACAGGACCAAAGAGACGACGATGAGGTTGTCCATGCTGGCCCAGTTGGAGGCCAGGGGGGCGAACCACCACACCCGCAGTGCCGTGAGGACGAACGCCCCAAGCACCATAACCACTAAAGTGACGGCCAGCGCCAGTGCTTGCATTGTTGGTCGCTACCCATGGTAAGCCCACAAGCGACCGCCGTGCAAGCATCGTGAAGTTCGTAACTATTAGAGGCCTCAAGTGCTTCCATACATTCGCGCCGTGCGGGTGGGCGAATTGCCCGCGCCACGGGGGCGGGTGCCCACGAGGCCCCCTCGGCCGGGAAGATCCCCGCAGACCCCGTTCCCCCCGCGCTTTTGTGCGCTCCGCCTATAGACAGCCCCGCGCCGATTGCCTATAATCCTCGGTGCTGGGTTTTGCGGGTCCATAGCTCAGTTGGTAGAGCAACCGACTTTTAATCGGTAGGTCGCGGGTTCGAGTCCCTCTGGACCCACCAGCACCGGGACGGGGTTACACGCCCCGTCCTTTTCCGTTTGCCCCGGCCCCGGCCCCAGGGTCTTTGGGCCGCACCCGCGCCGGGCGGAGGCCGGGGGTAAACGGTCCTGATTAGGACCTCGCGGGCGGTGACTGTACAATTCTCGTGGCGCTCCCCTAAACTCGGCCCCCTGCGCTCCGAGCGCTGCCTAGGGTTTTTGCGATGGCCCCGACCGCCGCCCTCATACCCAACCTGACCAAGCGCCTGAGCTGGGTGCTCTCCAAGCGAAGGGGCGCGGCGGTGGCCTTGGTGGGGCCGCCGGGGGTGGGCAAGACCTGGACCGCACGGCAGGTGCTGGCCGGCGTTCCCTGCCCCACCCGCCAGCTCCCGGCCTCGCTGGCGGCCGGCGGCCTGCTGGCGGCGCTGCCCATGGCCCCCGACTCCCCGCCCTGGGTGCGGAGCGCGCTCGAGCGCTTCGCCCGCGGCCAAGCCACGCCCCTGGCCGCGGCGGGGGCCCTGGCGGCCCACCTGGTCCGGCTGGCCCCCTTCATCCTCCTGGTCGAGGACCTGCACGAGGCGGAGGGGGAGCGCCTGGCCTTCTGGGTAGCCCTGGCCGAGGCGGTGGGCCGCAGCCGGGGGGTCGCCTTGCTGGTCACCGGCCGCAACGCCCTGCCCGCCCCTTTCGAGAACCACGCCGTCGAGCCCCTGGGCCCGGACGCCTCGGCGCTGCTGCTGGAGGGCGAGGCCGGCTCGGCCCTGCCGCCGGAGGCCACCGGCTGGATCTGGCGGCACGCCCAGGGCAACCCGCTGTTCACGCTGGAGTACTTCCGCCACCTCAGCCGCCTGGGCTACCTCTGGAGCGACGGGCAGCGCTGGCGCTGGCGGCCCCCGCCCGACGACCTGCGCCCCATCAGCGTGGAGGCGGTGATCGCCCAGCAGCTCCAGGCGCTGGGCTCCGCGCCCGAGGCCCAGGCGCTGCTCACCGCCAAGGCCCTGCTGCCCCCTCTCGCCCCCGCCGACCGCCTGGCCCGCGTCAGCGGCCTGTCGCCCGAGGCCCTGGCGGCGTGGGAGGGGCGGCTCGAGGCCGCCGGGGTCCTGCAAGGCGGGCAGTTCGCCCACCCGCTCTTCCGCGAGGTGGCTCTCGCCCAGGCCCACCCTGCCGAGCGGGTGCGCCTGGCGCGGGCCGCGCTCGAGGAGCTCCGCTCGGCCGACCCGCTGGGAGCGGCCAGCCTCCTGCCGGCCGCCGAGCTGCCCCCGGCCCCGGCGCGGGAGGTTTTGGAGACCGCCATCGCCCACGCCCGCGCCCTGGGCACCGCCGCCCAGGAGGCCCGGCTATTGCTGCGGCTGGCCGGGCTCGGCCCGGAGGCCGAGCGCTTCCGCCTGACCCTCGAGGCCGCCCGCAAGCTGCGCGCCTCCAACCTGGAGGAGGCCTTGCGCGTCGCGGAGACCGCCCGCCGCCTGGACCGCCACGACCTCGAGGCCGCCCTCCTGGTCGCCGACCTGCTGGCCGGCCTGGGGCGCGGCGGGGAGGCCGAACGCCTGCTCGACGGGCTGCTCGAGCGGGCCGAGTCCGGGGGCGGGGGCCCGGAGGAGCGGGCGCGGCTGCTGCGGATGCGGGCCCAGGTCAAGCACCTCAGCCACGACTACAAGGGGGTGCTCGAGCTGTGGCGGCAGCACCCCGAGATCGGGCTCTCGCCCGTGCTGGTGGCCCGGGCGCTGGTGCAGTTGCGCCGCCTGGAGGACGCGCGGGGCTTCATCGCCCGGGTGCTGGAGGAGGGCGGGCTCGAGCCCTTCGACCGCGCCCAGTTGCTCTACATCCAGGCCTTCATCCCCCACTTCGCCGCCGACTACGAGGCGGCCGAGGCCCACTTCAGCGCCTTCCTGGGCACCCTCGAGCAGCTCGACGACGGCTCTCCCCGCTACCACGACCTCTGGGGCGGCATCTACCAGCTGCGGGCCTACGCCCGCAACGCGCTGGGCAACCCGCGCGGGGCCGTCGCGGACATCCGCGCCGCCCTGCGCATCGCCGCCGAGCAGGGCAACGGCGGGGTCTACGCCTTCCGCCAGAGCGAGCTCGGGCTGTACCTGCTCGAGTGCGGCGAGTTCCCCCAGGCCGAGGAGGTGCTGCTGGAGAGCCGCGGGGTGCTCGAGCGGCTGGGACAGCGCATCTACCTGGCCCGCCTGGAGATGATCACCGCCCGGCTCTACCTCGAGTGGGCCCCCCCGCACGGCCCCGCGCTGGCCCTGCGCCACGCCCGCGCGGGGGTGGAGCACGCCCGCCAGGCCGGGCTGCCGCCCGCCACCGTGCCCGCGGTGCTGGCGGCAGGCTGGGCCGAGGCCGCGCACGGCCGCCCCGAGGCAGCCCTGGCCCTGGCCGACGAGCTCGAGCGCCTCGCGCACGAGACCCGCCAGCCGGCCTTCGGCCCCGCCGCGCTGTGGGTGCGGGGCCTGGCCTTCGAGCGCCTGGGCGACGCCGCGGGCGCGCTGGGCCTGCTCGAGCGGGCCGCGCGCGACGCCGGCCTACTGCCGATGGGCCCCCACCCCGAGCGCATGGCCCTCGAGCTCGACCGCCTGCGCGGCGACGCCCGCTCGGCCCGCGCCCGGCGTGAGCGCCTGGAGCAGATGGGCCTGCTGGGCGGCGCGGCGGTGGCCCGGCGCTACTTCCCCGACCCGCGGGAGGAGGGGCCGGTTGCCCCCCTCGAGCACCGCCTGGAGGTGCTGGGCACCCTGCGCTTCGACGGCCAGCCCTTCTCGGGGCGCATCCGCAAGGGCCGTGAGCTGCTGGTGACGCTGCTCGAGGCCCGCCTGCTGGGCCGGGGCGGGGTGAGCCAGCTCGACCTCATCGACCGGCTCTACCCCGGGCTCGAGGAGGACAAGGCGCTGGCCGCGCTCAAGCAACTGGTCTACCGCCTGCGCTCGGCGCTGGGCAGCACCCTCATCCTGCGCAGCAGCACGGGCTACGCGCTGGGGCCGGTGCAGTCCGACGCCGAGGACTTCCTGCACGGCGGCGACCTGGGCCTCTGGCAGGGCCCCTTCCTCCCCGACCTCGACGAGGCATTGGCCCCGGACGCGCGCGAGGCGCTCTACCAGAACCTGCGGGCGCGGGCGGCCGAGGGGCTGCAGACCCACCCCGAGGCCACCCTGCGCGCCGCACGCATCCTGCTCGAGGCCGACCCCTACGACGAGGCCGCGCTGGCGCTGGCCCTGCTGGCGCAGCAGGCGCTGGGCCACCGCAAGGGGATGCGCGAGCTCTACCGCCACAGCCGCGAGCGCTTCCTCGAGGTCGGTGAGAGGCTCCCCGAGAGCGAGGACGCCTTCCTGGCCCGCCACACCCCGCTCACGCGCGTATAGCCCCCCGGCGGGAGCGGGAGGAGGGGAGGGCGCGATAGACTGCGGCTGGAGCCCCCATGAACCCTGCCGAGCCCCACCCCCTGATGCTCGCCCTGCGGCGCCTGAGCCACCACCTCAGCCGCGACTTCCTGGGCGGCCCCCGGCCGCTGCGCCTGTCGTGGGTGATCAACTTCCAGAAGGGCGGCACCGCGCCGTTCGTGCTGCTGCTGATGGCGCTCTACGACAACTACAGCCCGGCGGCCTGGGTCTACCTGGCCCTCCACGGCACCTACGGGCTGTGCTGGCTGCTCAAGCACCTGGCCTTCCCCGATAGGGCCTGGGACGTGCCCGTCACCCTCGGGGGCGCGCTGATGAGCTTCGCGCTGGTGCTGGGGCCGTACTGGGTGGCGCCTTTCGTGCTGGTCTCGAGGCTCAGCCCCTTCGAGCCCTCGTGGCCCTGGCTGGCCCTGTGCGTCGCGCTGCACACGCTGGGCGTGGCGATCATGATGGCCGCCGACGCCCAGAAGTTCTACACCCTCAAGCACCGCCCCGGCCTCATCAGCGAGGGCATGTTCAAGCACGTGCGCCACCCCAACTACCTCGGCGAGATGATGATCTACGCCTCCTACGCCCTCCTGGTGGGCCACTGGCTCCCCTGGCTGGTCCTGGCCTGGGTCTGGCTGGCCGTGTTCGCGGTGAACATCCACTCCAAGGAAATCTCCCTCTCGCGCTACCCCGAGTGGCCCGCCTACAAGGCCCGCACCGGGCTGCTGCTGCCGAAGCTCTGGGGGTATGCGGGGGGCTCGAGGGAGGGG
>NZ_QXDL01000204.1:0-7046 GCF_003574345.1 Calidithermus terrae | reverse complement strand
TGCTCAGCGTGGGCGTGGCCCGGGTGGCCCTCGAGCACGCCCCTTACCCGCCCCACCGCACCACCCAGCTCCTGCTCTCCAACGCCCCCGAGACCGTCACCGCCAGCCGCGGGCTCTTCCACTACCGCTTCGCCGCGGGCGAGGGGGTGCGGCTGGTGTACCACCACAAGAACGGCAGCCCGGGGCCGCTCGACTTCGAGCTGCGGCTGAGCAACCCCACCGACCAGGCGGTCGAGGTGTGGGTCAGCGACGCGGCCGGTGGCCCGGTGGCCGACGAGCTCTACGCCGGGCACGTCGCCACGAAGCGCTGGCTCGAGCTGTACTGGAACCAGGTGGGCCAGTTCGTCGAGATCCCGCCCTACAGCACCCGCACGCTGCTGCGGCTCCCCAGCCGCGGCCAGCAGGTGGTGAGCGGGCTGCTCGAGGCCGTCGTCACCCGGGGCCCAGCCGTCACCCTCGACCTCGTCGCCCGGACCCCCGGCGAGGCCGACCCGCCGCTGGAGACCTACGCCCAGAGCCCGGCCTACCGCTTCGAGTCGCTGGAGAAGCGCGTCAGCCAGACCCACGTCGCGGGCAAGGGCACGCTGATGACGCTGGGCGAGGGGGCCTTCGAGAACGGGGTGGGCAAGGCCATCAAGGGCAGCTGGGGCGTGCTCTACACCTACGAGCTGCTGCTGCAAAACCCCTCCGAGGCCCCGCGCACGGTGGGCCTGCGGCTCAGCGCGGCCGGGGGCATCGCGCGGGGGGTGGTGTGGCTGGAGGGGCAGGGCTACGAGCTCCCCCTGCTGCGCCCCGGCCAGCCCTACGAGCTCACCCGCGTCACGCTGAACGCGCGCAGCGAGCGCCGCATCCGCCTGTCCACCCTGCCCGCCGCCGGCTCGAACTACCCCATCCGGCTGCTGCTCTACGACCCCCTCGCCACCGCCGGCCCCGGCCCTACAGGCCGAACCAGGTGAGGGGGTAGAAGTCGCGCAGTTCCTTCGCGTAAGGCTGCACCAGCCTGCGGTTGGCGGGGTCGGGGGCGGGGGCCTCGAGCGCGGTCTGGGGGTTGAAGTCGCCCGAGGCGATCTGCTGCAGCAGCTTCTGCGGGTCGAGCTTGGGGATGCCCAGCTCGAGCGCCCCGTAGGCCTGGCGCTGCACCCAGCGGTACTCCTCGAGCGAGAAGCCCTGCGCGTTGAGGCTTTGCACCTGGAGCTTCTTCGCGTCCACGACCAGCGCGCCCGACTCGCGGAAGAGGTCGAGCACGGCGCGGTAGTCGAGCTGCTGCTGGGCGCCGGAGCGCTCGGAGAGCTGGCGCAGCCGCCCCTCGATAGCCGTGTACCTCGAGCCCAGCCCCTCCCGGACGGCCCGCTGCACCCGCACCAGCCGCTGCACCTGGCCCGGGCTCAGTTGCCCGCTGGCCGGGGGCCGGTAAGCCTGCTGCCGCTGCACCCCGCCCTCGAGCTGCACCAATTGCCGGAAGTCTTGCACCAGGTTGCGGGCAGGCTGGATCAGGAACGCGTTGGCGAGCCAGCCCAGCACCCCCAGCAGGATCACGAAGCCGGCGAGGAAGAACAAGCATCCGCGGCGCATTCTTTTATGGTGCCACAGGAGGCGGGGGGTCGGTAGCTGGTGGCTGGGTGTGGGTCGTACGCCAAACGCAAGACGCAAGACGCACGTCCTACGTCTTACGCCGTACGCCTAGAACCTCGGCCCTCGTCGGCGACGGCTGTCGGCTCTCACGCCTCCCGCGTCCCGAAGCCGGGCTTGAGGAAGTCGGGGTAGTCGGGGTTGGGCTTGCGGTCGGGGAGGCGGTCTTGGCACTGCGAGGGGTGGGGCTCGCCGCGGCGGCAGTAGGGGCAGTCGTGGCGCACCTTGTAGCGCACCGGCTTGGCGGGGATGCCCAGCGCGATGGCGTGGGGCGGGATGTCCTTGGTGACCACGGCCCCGGTGCCGATGAGCGCGTCGTCGCCGACGCAGACGCCCGCCAGCACGGTGGCGTGGTAGGTGATGCGGACGCCCGAGCCGATGAGGGTCTGCTTGAGGGTCACGTCGGGCGAGGCCAGCACGTGGTGGGTGTGGCTGTAGAGGTTGACGTAGTCGGAGACGGACGAGCGGTCGCCGATGACGAGCCCGCCGATGTCGTCGAGGAAGGCGAAGCGGTGCACCACCACGTCGTCGCCGAGCTCGAGGTTGTACCCCACGCTGAACTCCACGTTCTGGAAGAACTTGGGGTTGCGCCCCACGCGCTTGAAGATGAAGGGGGCCAGCGCCCGGCGGATGGCTACGCCCGAGTGCACCGACTGCCCCAGCGGCGTGAGGTCGAGGGTCTTCCAGAACCACAGCAGCGGCTTGACCCGGTCGAATTTCTCGGGCTCGGTGGCGATGTAGTGCTCGGCCTCGAAGGTGACGTTGCGCGCGTCGAGGGCGAAGGCCGCCATCGGGGCCACCTCGGCCAGCTCCTCGTAAGGCCGCGCGTGCAGGATGCGCGCGAGCTCGTCGCGCACCAGGGCGTAGCGGTCGGTGGAAGGGTCCGCCAGTTTCTCCACCAGCCCCCCCAGCCAGTGCTGGAGGAGCCGGTCCGAGCTTTCAGGGATGGGCTTGGGTAAAAGCCAAGGCATAAATGTACCTAAGCTAGGGGCTCGAGTTAGAAAACGGTGTGAGTAAGCTTACGCCGGACGGGCAGCAGTAAGCGGTCAGCCCTCAGCCGTCAGCAAAAAGCTAGTGGCTCGTGGTGAACCCACCCAGTCCCTCCCGCCCGCGGGGAGGGTTTATCGCCCCAGCCCCCCCTCAGCAAGGGGGGAACAAGGCGTCCTGCGTACGACGTACGACGTACGACGTAGGACGTGCGTCTTGCGTCTTGCGTTTTGCGTTTTGCGTACGACGTACGACCTGCGTTTTGCGTACGACGTACGACGTACGACGCACGACCTAAACCACCACCTTCCGCGCGTAGAACGCCTCCGCGTAGCGCGTGGCCGACTCCATCCCCCGCAGGCGCGGCAGGGCACGGAAGGTCTCGGGGTCGAACCAGTGCTTCGAGCGCTGGGTGCCGAAAGCTTGCACCAGGTACTCGATCTTGCGCTCGAGCAGCTCGGGCTCGAGCCGCACGTAGAGGTTGGGCTGGCCCAAGTCGCCGTCGTACTTCGGGATCTCGTACTCGAGGACGGCGTGCGAGCGCCAGGTGTTCCAGGCGAGGTCGCTCAGGACGCGGTGGTCCTGGTGGCGGTCGGCGCGGGCGTGGGTGAAGACGAGGTGCGGGTCGAAGGCCTTGAGGGCCTCGAACTGCTCCTTGATGGCCTCGAGCTGCACCGGGAAGAAGCCGTCGCGGAAGGTGTGGGTGACGACCTCAGCTTTCCCCACGCCCTGCAGGAACAGGGCGGCGCCCTGGCGGGCCTCCGCGGCGCGGGTCGCGTCGCCGCTGAAGACCACCCACTTCACCTCCAGGCGCGGGTACTCGCGCACCAGCCGCAGCACCGTGCCGCCGCAGCCGATCTCGATGTCGTCGCTGTGGGCGCCCAGGAACAGCGCCCGCAGCGGCCGGGCGGGGTCGAAGGAGAGGGCGAACATGGGGCTTCAGGGCCGGGCCAGGGGTGCTGGGGCCAGGGGCGGGCGGCGCTTCCACAGCTCCCAGGGGGCGTTGCCGCGCGAGTACATGTCGTTGAGCGCCTGCATCTCCTTGTAGGTGTCCATGCAGGCCCAGAAGCCGTGGTGCTTGTAGGTGAGAAGCTGCCCGGCGCGGATGAGGCGGTGGAAGGGCTCGTTGACGAGCTCCTCGCCGGGGCCGATGTAGTCGAAGATCTCCTTGCGGAAGACGAAGTACCCCGCGTTCTGCCAGTTGTCGGCCTCCTCCGAGCTGCGGATGTCGCGCACGGTGCCGTCGTCGTCGGCGCTGACGTAGTGGAAGGTCACGTTGGGCCGCACGCTGACAAAGTTGGCGATCTTGCCGCTGGCGACGGCCCGCTCCACGTAGGCCCGCAGGTCGAGGTCTACGAGGCCGTCGGAGTAGTTAGCCAGGAACACCTCCTCGCCCTCGAGGTACGGCCGCACCGCCAGCAGGCGCTGGGCGATGTTGGACTGCAAGCCGGTGTCGGCGAAGGTGATCTTCCAGTCGTGGATGTCGCTGGTGATGAGGTCAACGTGCTTGCCGCCCGTCATCACGAAGTCGTTGGTGAGGGTCTCCTGGTAGTTGAGGAAGTATTCCTTGATGAGGTCGGCCCGGTGCCCAAGGCAGAGGATGAAGTCCTTGTAGCCGAAGTGGGCGTAGAACTTCATGACGTGCCAGAGGATGGGCCGGTAGCCGATGGGCACCATGGGCTTGGGGATGCTCTCCGAGTAGTCGCGCATCCGCAGGCCGAGTCCGCCGCAAAAAAGCACTACTTTCATTTCGAATCGCTCCGTGAATCCATTTTGCCCGTAATCCCGCGAACGTTGAAGGTCATTCTGGCCCGGAAGGGGTTACGGCGGCGTTACCCCTACTCGTAGCCCAGCTCGCGCAGGGCTTCGGGGTCCTTGCGCCAGTTGGGGTAGACCTTGACGGCGAGCTCGAGGTAGACCGGACGGGCCAGGAATACCGACAGCTGCTTGCGCGCCGCGGTGCCGATCTCGCGCAGCATGCGCCCTTCCTTGCCGATGAGGATGGGCTTGTGCGCCTCGCGCTCGACGTAGAGCACGGTGCGGATGTAGACCATGCCGTTGGGGCGCTCGGCGAACTCCTCGGTCTTGGTGGCGATGGAGTAGGGGATCTCGTCGCGCAGGCGCTTCATGGCCTCCTCGCGCACGAGCTCGGCGGCCCACTCCTCGGGGCTCTGGTCGGAGCGGGAGAAGTCGGGGGGGTAGAAGAAGGGCCCCTCGGGCAGCATCGCCAGGACCTCGGCCCTGAGCTCGGCCACGGCGCCCTCGTGGGTGGCGCTGAGCATGCGGGTCTCCGTGCCCGGGAGGAGCTCGGCGTAGGCCTCCATCGCGTCCTCGGGCCGCTTGGCCGCGTCGAGCTTGTTGCCCACCAGCATCACCGGGATGCCCTCGGGGCGGGCTTTGAGCGCGCGCGCGACCAGCTCGTCCTCGCGGGTGGGCGGGTGGCGCAGGTCCACCACCCATAGCACCACGTTGACCTCGGCCAGCGCCTCGACGATCTGGCGGATCATGTACTCGGAGAGCGCGTCGGCGGCCTCGTGCCAGCCGGGGGTGTCCACGAAGACGATCTGGCGCTCGCCCTCGGTGTGGATCCCGCGCACCCGCTTGCGGGTGGTCTGGGGCTTGGGGCTGATGGGGGCCACCTTCACGCCCAGCAGCGCGTTGAGCAGGGTGGACTTGCCCACGTTGGGCTTGCCCACGATGGCTACGAAGCCGGAATACGTCGTACCTTCGGTCACGGCATTAAGTTACCCCAGGCGGGGGGATGGCTGATAGCTGGACGCTGGACGCCGAACGCCGATGGCCCATAGCCGATCGCTGGACGCTGGGCGCGGGTCGTGCGTCGTACGTCGTACGCGAGATGCAACCCCCCTTAGCAAGGGGGGCTGGGGGGATAAAGCCTCCCCGCGCGCGGGGAGGGACGGGGAGCAGGCCACGAGCGTTTGGCTTTTGGCTATCGACCATCGACCATTGACCATCCGCTATCGACTATCACCACCCCCACGGGTATATTGATCCCCAGCTTGTAAGCAGTCTATGGATCCGCTCGCACTTGCTCTCACTCCCCAGGTCGGCCCGAGGCGACTGATGTTGGCGCTGCGGAAGAAGGACCTCAGCCCGGAAGCCGTCGAGGAGACGTTGGGGCGGGAGATCGGGGCGGAGTACCGCAAGGTGTTGAGGCAGGGGCGGGCCGAGCAGGAGCGGGAGCGGGCCGAGGGGCTGGGCATCCGGGTGATCGGGCTGTGGGAGGAGGGGTACCCGGAGGCGTTGCGGCAGCTCGAGAGCCCCCCCAGCGTGCTGTACCTGCGCGGGAGCATCCCCCCCTTCGAGCGCAGCCTGGGGGTGGTGGGGACGCGGCGGGCGAGCGCGTGGGCGAGCGACTGGGCGCGCAAGGTGGCGCTCGAGCTCGCCGGGGCCGGGGTGAGCGTGGTCTCGGGGCTGGCGAGGGGCATCGACACCGCGGCGCACCAGGGCAACCTCGAGGGCGGCGCCGACACCCTGGGCGTGCTGGGCAGCGCGCTCGACCAGATCTACCCGCCCGAGAACCGCGCTTTGGCCCAGCGGATGAGCCTGCTGTCGGAGTTCCCGCTGGGCACGCCGCCCCAGGCGTCGCTGTTCCCCCGGCGCAACCGCCTCATCGCCGCGCTGGCCCGCAGCGTGCTGGTGGTGGAGGCGGGCGTCAAGAGCGGCAGCCTGATCACGGCCAAGTTCGCCCTCGAGCTCGGGCGCGACGTGCTGGCGGTGCCGGGCCGCCCCGGCGACCCCTTCTCCGAAGGCTGCAACCGGCTGATCCAGGACGGGGCGGGGCTGGTGCTGGGCGCCGAGGACGTGCTGGGCAGCCTGGGCCTGCGGGCACGCCCCAAGCCCGCCCTCGAGCTCGCCGGCCCCGAGGCCGCGCTGCACCGGGCGCTGCTCGAGCTCGGCGCGGCCCTGCCCGACGACCTCGCCCAGGCAGTAGGCCTGCCCCCCTCCGAGGTGCTCGCCCACCTGACGCTGCTCGAGCTCAAGGGGCTGGTGCTGGCGCTGCCCGGGGGGCGCTACGGGGTGGGGGCCTGATCGCGCTTCCCACAATCACTCGCCTCTCCCGGCGAGCGATTTACCCGCTACAGCGATGCTGTAGCGGGCATTCGTGGGAAACGCTCTGAAGCCTCTGCCCGGCGGAATTCCCCCGCCCTGGTAAAAAGTCGCAGGGCGGGGAGGGCGTTGTGCCTAAAATGCATAGCAATGGCGTCCCGCCTCGCGCAGCGCGACGAGATCCTCACGGCCACCGCCGAAGCGGTCGGCCTGCTGGGGGGCCCTGAGCCCCACGCCCGCGTCCCCTCGGCCCTCGCGCGGTTGGGGGAGGCGTTGGGGCTCGAGCAGGTCGTGCTGTTCGAGCCAGCGCCGGAGGGCGGGGGGTTCGAGGCGATCTACGCCTGGCCGGCCCCCGACCC
>NZ_QXDL01000203.1:0-7181 GCF_003574345.1 Calidithermus terrae | reverse complement strand
CTCGAGGGGGGCTTCAAGCTCGGGCTGGGGGGAGGGGTGCGGCTCGAGGGCTTCAGCCTGGACGCGGCCCTCACGGTCCATCAGGCCCCCGTCGTCCGGGGGACCGTCTACGGCCTGGCCCTGAGCGTTGGCTTTTAGGAGCACGACCATGAAGCGTATCCCGACCCTTTTCCTGGCGCTGGCGCTGGCCGCCTGCAGCGGCCACACCCTCACCACGGTGCGGGTGAAAGTAGACACGTACGTGCCCGACGTCTACCGCAGCGGGCAGCTCAACCTCACCACCGCCACCCTCTTCCTCCCCGACGACGATGACGACGGCACCTACGGCAACGACCCGGACGGCCTCGCCCTCGAGCTCCCCAAGCTCGACATCCTGGAAAGGGCCAGGCTCCGCACGCGCTTGAGCCTGAAAAACACCGGCAGCGTCGCGGCGAGCGTGAGCCTGGAGGTCCACGTGGCCCCCCCGGGCGACGGCATGATCTACGACGGCAGCAGGGATTACACGGTCCTCGCCGGCTCGGTCACCCTGGACCCGGGCGAGGAGAAGCCGCTCGACCTCGAGGCCACCCTCGGCGAGGCCGACCCGGCTTTCGGCCTGCTCAAGGGCGGCGGCTTCCGCGTGGGGCTGGCGGTGCGCCTGGCGGGGGATACCGTGAACTACACCCTGGAAGAGGCCGACGTCAGCCTCTCCGGGCGGCTGTTTAAGGCCATCCCCGATTGAGCCGCACCCGGCGCATCCTGGCCCGCGAAGCGCCCTAGGCAGACCCCGCGCTAAGGAATACACTGGCCTTCCGTGAAACCCCTGGTCGTCCTGCATCAGCGTTCGAGCCAGCTCCTCTCGCCCCTGCTCACCGCCACCGTCGGCCACAAGCTGCCCCTGCACGCCTACGCGGCGGAGGTGGGGAGCGGCCTGGTGGCGGCGCTGGCCGGGCTGGTGCCGCTGGGCTTCGCCGGGGCGGTGCTGGAAGACCCCCAGCTTCGCCTGGACGCGCTCAAGCTGGTGGGGGCGCTCGAGCCCGAGGCGCGCGAGGCCGGGCGGGTGGACCTGGTGGTGCCCGAGGGCACGCGGCTGCGGGGGTACTTCCTCGAGGGGGTCGCGCTCGCCAACCTGCTCCACCGCTACGCCTTCGGCGACCGGGTGCTGTGGCTGGGCCCGCTGCGCCCCGAGCTCAGCGGGGGGCTGCGGAGCGTGGCCCGCGTCGCGCTGGCGGCCCCCAGCTTCCCCGAGGGCGACGCCTTCATGGCCCGCATCCCCTCGCCCCAGCGCGGGGACGTGGTGGTGGGCCTCGAGCGGGCCGAGCCCCTGGCCCGCCACTCCGACCTGATCCTCTACACCGGGGGGCCGCTGCCGCTCGAGCTCCTCCAGCCCTACCACACCCTGCTGGCCCTGCAGCCCGTGCCCAAGGAGGCCTACCGCCTCATCGGCCAGTACATCGGCCCCGAGGAGCTGCAGCGCTTCCACCTCTCGGTGATCCTCGAGGCGCTGGGCTTCGCGCTCCCCCCCGACGCCTTCGCGGTCAGTTGAAGACTTTGTAGGGCGGCTCCCCGAAGCGCTGCAGGAGCTTCGGGCCGATCACCAACTCGGGGTTGTGGCGCCGCACGGCCTCGAGGACGGCCTGCCCCACCTCGCGGGCGTTGCCCAGGTAGCGCAGGTTGACCGCCGTCAACGGGAGCTTGTCGCCCACGCGGGCGAGCACCAGGTAGCGGTTGCCGTTGAGGTCGCGGCTCAGGTCGGCGAGGTTGGGCTGCCGCAGGTCGGTGTGCTGCGCCCCAAAGAGCCTGCGCTGGGTGAGCCGGTCGGGGGTCACCTCCACCCGGTCGAAGAAGAGCAGCTCGAGCCCCACCCGCAACAGGTAGAACACCATCGCCAGCCCGATCACGAACGCCGCCCAGAAGGGGTCCACCCCCTGCCAGTACCCCGCGATCAGGCTCCAGAACAGGAAAAAGGCGAAAGCCACGTAACCTATCCCCACCAGGTAAGCCGTGGGCGCCTTGCGGCTGCGGACGGTTTTCATCGGTCCTGAGTTTATCGCGCCGGGGGTGGGGGTGGGAGCGGTCAGCGGTCAGCCTTCAGCCGTCAGCGGAAAGCCCCGTGGTATGCGGTTACCCCATCCCCGCCGCCGTCGAGGGTCTAGGGCCAAAGCGTTTTGCGTCTGGCGTCTTGCGTTTGGCGTACGGCGTAGGACGTACGACGTACGACGCACGACCCGCCCCCGGCGCCCGGCGTTCAGCCATCAGTCACCGCCTCCCGACCGAAAAACCCTCCCCGAGAAGGGGAGGGTTGTAAAGTTCCGAGGCGCTTAACGCTTGGAGTACTGGGGAGCGCGGCGGGCCTTGTGCTTGCCGTACTTCTTGCGCTCGACCTCGCGGGGGTCGCGGGTGAGGAAGCCCTGGGGCTTGAGCTTGGCGCGCAGGTCGGCGTTGTAGGTGACGAGGGCGCGGGCGATGCCGAGCTTGATGGCATCGACCTGGCCGCTCTTGCCGCCGCCCTCGACGGTGATGTAGGCGTCGAAGCGGTTGGTGGCGTCCACGGCGCGCAGGGGCTCGAGGGCCGAGACGGCCTTCACCAGGTTGCCGAAGTAGTCCTGGAACTCCAGGCCGTTGACGGTGACCTTGCCTTTGCCGGGGCGCAGAAAGACCCGCGCCACGCTGGTTTTACGACGGCCGGTGCCGTAGTACTGCTCCATTACTTGACCTCCAGCTTGGTGGGCTTCTGGGCCTGGTGGGGGTGGGTCGGGCCCGCGTAGACCTTGAGGCGGCGGAACATGCGGTAGCCCAGGGGGCCCTTGGGCAGCATGCCCTTGACCGCGTGCTCGATGGCCTTCTCGGGCTTCTGCGCCAGCATGTCGGCGGCCACGACCTTCTTGAGGCCGCCCTGGTAGCCGCTGTAGCGGGTGTAAACCTTGGTTTGGGGCTTGCTGCCGGTCAGGCGCACCTTGGCGGCGTTGATCACCACCACGATGTCGCCGGTGGCCATGTTGGGGGTCCAGTCGGGCTTGTGCTTGCCGCGCAGCACTCGAGCGATCTGCGTAGCCAGGCGGCCCAGGGTCTGGCCCTCGGCATCCACCACGACCCAGCCGGGTTCGCGCTCTTCGGGAACGTAAGTCTTGAACACTTGGGTGCTCCTGATCCCGCTGCCTACCATCAGCGGGTTTGGATTTGTTCTTTGGCAAAAGGATCGGGGGCCTTCCGCAAAGAACGCCAACGAGCAATATAGCATAGGGCTTTCGTCTGGGTAAAGAGCGGGCGGCGAACGCGGGTGGCCGGGCGCTAGGCGCGGGGCGTACGTCCTAAGTCGTACGTCCTACGTCGTACGCCAAACGCCAAACGCAAAACGCCAAACGCAAAACGCCAAACGCCCTAGACCCTCGACGCCGGCGGGGAGGGGTCCCCACGAGCCTTCGGCTGATGGCTGACGGATTCCCGCCCGCCTGTACCGCCGTCACACAGCTCACCGGGCTTGGGGGCTAGACTCGAGGGGCATGAAACTCAGCGAAGAGGAGATCACCCAGGCCCTCGAGGCGCTGCCCGGGTGGGCGGTGGTGGGGGGGAGGCTCGAGAAGACCTACGCCTTCTCGAGCTACGCCGACGGGGCGGCTTTCGCCTTCCGGGTCGCCTTAATGGCGGAGAAGAGGGACCACCACCCGGACCTGCTGGGCATCGGGTGGAAGAAGGTGCAGGTGGCCTACGTGACCCACTCGAAAGGGGGCATCACCGCGCTCGACCTCGAGGCCGCCAAAGCCGCCGACGCGGTGTACACTAAGTTCGCTTGAAGCCACAAGTGCGGGCGTGTGGGCGGGTTCGGGGAGTGAGTGTGTATCTACACCCAAACCGCCGCCGTTCACCCTGCACTTACGAAAAAGGGAGTAAACTTTTCGATTGGTGAATGTATGGAGCAAGCGGTGGACAGTGCCAACCTGGCCTACCTCGAGGCCCTTTTCCGCGACTACCAGCAAAACCCTTCCAGCGTCAGCCCGGAGTGGCAGGGGTACTTTGCCGGGACCCTCGCCGACGGGAGGCTGGGCAACGGCTTAGCCGCCGCGCCTGGCTCAGCGGTGCTGCCCGCTGACTTAGCCGACTTCCTGCTCAGGGCCACCCGGCTGGTCTCGGCCTACCGCGAGCGGGGCCACCTGGCCGCCCGGATCGACCCGCTGGGGCGCCCGCGCCCGGCGGTGCCCGAGCTCGAGCCCTCCTACCACGGCCTGAGCGCCGCCGACCTCGAGCGCCCCATCCCGCCCGGACTGGTCTCGGGGGCTGCCACCTTAGGCGAAGCCGTCGAGCGCCTGCGCGAGCGCTACACCGGCAGCATGGGCATCGAGATCGGCCACCTCGACGACCCCGAGGTGCGCCGCTGGATCGAGGCCCGCATCGAGGACGGGGCCTTCCCCCATCCCGACGCCGCCACCCAGAAGCGCATCTACGAGCGCCTGATGCAGGCGACGCTGTTCGAGGAGTTCCTGCAGAAGAAGTACCTCGGCGCCAAGACCTTCTCCACCGAGGGCTCGGAGGCCATCATCGCCCTGCTCGACCTCGCCGTGGAGCAGGCCGCGCGGCAGGGGGTGACCGAGGTGGTGATGGGCATGGCCCACCGCGGCCGCCTTAACGTGCTCGCCAACATCGTGGGCAAGCCGCTGCACGACATCTTCCTCGAGTTCGAGGAGCAGTTCCCCGATGGCTACCACGGCGACGTGAAGTACCACCTGGGCTACTCCAACGACGTCGAGACCCCCGCGGGCAAGCTGCACATCTCGCTCAACTTCAACCCCTCGCACCTGGAGTTCGTGGGCGCGGTGGCGATGGGCCGCCTGCGGGCCAAGCAGGACCGCTTCGGCGACCTCGAGCGCAGGAAGGGCCTGCTGCTCGTCGTCCACGGCGACGCCGCCTTCATCGGCGAGGGCATCGTGCAGGAGACGCTCAACATCTCCGGGCTCAAGGCCTACACCGTGGGCGGGGCGCTGCACGTGGTCCTCAACAACCAGGTCGGCTTCACCACCGACCCCACCGACTACACCGCCGGGCGCTACTCCACCGAGATCGCCAAGATGATCGAAAGCCCCATCTTCCACGTCAACAGCGAGGACCCCGGCGCGGTCTTCGCCGCCGTGGTGATGGCGATGGAGTTCCGCGCCGCCTTCAAGCGCGACGTGTTCATCGACCTCGTGGGCTTCCGCCGCCGCGGCCACAACGAGACCGACGAGCCCGCCTTCACCCAGCCCGAGATGTACAAGATCATCTCGAGCAAGCCCCCCACCTACCAGAGCTACTTCCCCCGCCTCGAGGCCGCCGGGATCCTCAGCCGCGCCGAGGCCGACGCCCTGGCCCAGCAGTACCAGCACAAGCTCGACGCGGCCTTCACCGAGGTGCGCAGCGCCTCCACCACCACGCGCCCCCCGGCGGGCGGGGGCATCTGGAACGGCTACCACGGGGGGCCGGAGAACGGCACCCCGGACGTCGATACCGGCGTGCCGCTGGAGCGCCTGCGCGAGCTGATGAAGGGCCTCACCACCTTCCCCGCCGGCTTCAACCTCCACCCCAAGCTGGGCCGCTTCGTGCAGGGCCGCGCCGAGATGGGCGAGGGCAAGCGCCCCCTCGACTGGGCGGCCGCCGAGGCCCTGGCCTTCGCCAGCCTCGCCGCCGAGGGGCACCGGGTGCGCATGAGCGGCCAGGACGTGGTGCGCGGCACCTTCACCCAGCGCCACGGCGGCTACACCGACGTGCTCAACGGCAACCGCTACATCCCCGCCCAGCACCTCGTGGAGGGGCAGGCCCCGGTCGAGCTCTACAACTCCGCCCTCTCCGAGGCCGGCGTCCTGGGCTTCGAGTACGGCTACAGCCTCGACACCCCCGAGGGCTTGGTGGTCTGGGAGGCCCAGTACGGCGACTTCGTCAACACCGCCCAGGTCATCATCGACCAGTTCATCGCCTCGGCCGAGGCCAAGTGGAGCCGGCTGTCGGGGCTGGTGATGCTGCTGCCCCACGGCATGGAGGGCGGCGGCCCCGAGCACTCCTCGGCCCGCCTCGAGCGCTTCTTGCAACTGTGCGCCACCGACAACATGCAGGTGACCTACCCCTCCACCCCCGCGCAGTACTTCCACCTGCTGCGCCGCCAGGTCAAGCGCCCGTGGCGCAAGCCGCTCGTGGTGATGACGCCCAAGAGCCTGCTGCGCAACCCCGAGACCGTCTCCCCGCTCGAGGACCTCACCCAAGGCCGCTTCCGCCGGGTGCTCCCCGACCTCACCGGCGCCGACCCCAAGAAGGTCTCGCGCGTCCTGCTGTGCTCGGGCAAGGTCTTCTACGACCTCGAGGCCGCCCGCAAGGCCGCCGGCAGGACCGACGTGGCGGTGGTGCGCCTCGAGCAGTTCTACCCCTTCCCCGAGGAAGAGCTCGCGGCGGCGCTCGAGCCTTTCAGCAAGAAGGTGCCGGTGTACTGGGTGCAGGAGGAGCCGGCCAACATGGGCGCTTGGTGGTTCCTGCGGGCGCGCTTCGGCCACGTCATCTACGGGCACCCCTTCGAGGCCGTCGCCCGCGCCGAGTCGAGCAGCCCGGCGGTGGGCTCGTCGAAGGTGCACAAGCGCGAGCAGGAGCAGTTGGTCAGTCAGGCCCTCGGCCTATGAGCCCCGCGACCCCGGCCCCGGCCGGGGTTTATCCCGTCCGGCGAGATGGCCCGGGGCGATCAGCGATAAACTAACGAAGTTTTAGGAGGACTTACCATGGCCGTAGAACTCAAGGTGCCCGCCGTGGGCGAATCCATTACCGAGGTGGAGATCGGGCAGTGGCTCAAGAAGGAAGGCGACGCCGTGAAGGCCGATGAGCCGCTGGTCGAACTCGTCACCGACAAGGCGACGCTCGAGCTGCCCTCGCCCGTCAGCGGCGTGCTCGGCAAGATCCTGGTGCCCTCCGGCATGGCTAAGGTGGGCGACGTGGTGGCGATGCTCGAGGAGGGCGCCGCCCCGGCCGCCAAGCCCGAGGCCGCGGCGCAGCCCGCCCCGGCCCAGCCGCAGCCCGCGCAAGCTGCCCAGGGCCAGCCCGTCGCCATGCCCTCGGCCGAGCGCCTGATGGCCCAGAGCGGCATCGACCCCTCGCAGGTGCAGCCCTCCGGCCCCGGCGGGCGCATCCTCAAGGAGGACGTGCAGCAGGCCATCGCCACCAAGCCGGCCCCGGCCCCCGCACCAGCTCCGGCC